>CANQRI010000009.1 GCA_947626235.1 uncultured Clostridia bacterium
TGAACAGGAATTCTTATGGTCCTTGCTTGATCTGCTATTGCTCTTGTTATAGCTTGTCTTATCCACCAAGTTGCATAAGTACTAAACTTAAAACCTTTTTCGTAGTCAAATTTTTCCACTGCCTTTATTAACCCCATATTTCCTTCTTGAATTAAGTCTAAGAATAACATTCCTCTTCCAACATATTTTTTAGCTATACTAACTACTAATCTTAAGTTTGATTCTGTTAGTTTTTTCTTTGCTTCTTCATCACCCTTTAGAACTTTTTGAGCCAACTCTAATTCTTCGTCATATGAAAGTAATGGTATTCTACCTATTTCCCTTAAATACATCCTTACTGGATCATCTATACTTATTCCTTCTATATCAGAAAGATCTATTTCTTCTATTTTTATATCTTCTACTTCTTCTAAGTCTTCTATATCTGGTTCTTCCATATCTTCTTGTAAAAGATTTACACCTAAATCTTCAAATGCATCAAACACTTTGTCTATTTCTTCAGGATTTGCATCATCAAGTTGCGTTGCAAGTTCTCCATAAGTAATTTTTCCATTAGATTTTGCTCTTTCTATTATTTGTTTTAACTTTTCATCTTCTTTACTTTCCTCTGCAGTTTCCTTTACACTATCTTCTTTTTGTCCTTCTTGCTTTTTTTCCACGTCTTGTTTTTTGCCTTCCTGTTCTTTTACATTTTCTTCTTTTTTGCTTTCTTTACTCTTCTTGTTATTTTCCTGGTTTACTTTTTTTTCTTGATTCTGTTCTTTATCGTCTAGCTTTACTTCTTTCCCCTCTTGTTTTATTTCTTTTTCTTCACTTTTCTTTTTTGTTTTTACTTCTTCTGATTTTTCAGTTTTAGCAGTTTTTGCTTTTTCATCTTTTATTTCTTCTGATTTTTCTGTTTTATTTTCACCTTTAGCAGTTTTTGTTTTTTCAGCCTTTACTTCTTTTGACTGTTTAGTTTTATTTTCCTTCTTATCTACAACTTTCTCATCTTTTTTATTTACTTTTGCAACCTTTTTTTCTTTTTTATTTGTATCAACATTTTCTATTTCTTTTTCTGCTTTATCAGCTTTTTTCATTTTTTTAACATTCCTTTCTTGTAGGCATAACAATTTATGCTTTTAATATTTTGCTAAATTGCATTTTTAGCAAATTATTTTATTTTAGCAAGTGCTATAATTGTATTATTTAGCTCATTTTCCAAATTTTCTCTTTCTTCTGCACTAATATCTTTACCTTCTAGCTTTCTTATAATGTCGTTTCTTTTCTTTACAAGTTTTTCTTTTTGATATGTAACCACCACATCTTCTATGCATTTATCTACTTCTCCAATTTCAAAGTCATATGCTAGTATCCATGAAAGATAGTTTATCGTTTCTTCATCTTCAAACCAATCTATTATATTGTTATTATTAATATTTCCTTTTTCGATTTCTTCATACAATTTTTTTATAATATTTTGATTTCTTTCTGAAGAAAGTTCTTCTATTTCCACATTATTTTTTATTTTTTCATAGCTTTTTTCTGGATAATTTATTAGTAGATATATAATAAGTTTTTCTCTTTTATCTGTTTGTTCATTTACGACTGGTTCTTTTTTTGGTTCCAATCTTGGCTTTGATTTTTCCAAAACTTTTGTACTTTTTGCATTTTGAGAATTTAATTTAATAATTTCTGCATAAATTGCTTCTTTTGATATTCCATATTCTAATGAAATATTCCTAATATATACTTCTCTTTCGATTTCATTATCTATTTTTGCCAAAATATTTGCAATTTCTTTCAAAAATTTTATTTTGTCATTTGGATGATCTAAATTTAAATTATTTTTTAGCATTTTTATTTTAAATTCTACCAAAGATATTGCTTTATCAACTTGCTTTTGAAACCTTTCAGGTCCATATTTTATTACAAATTCATCTGGATCTTTTGCACCTTCTATTTGTAATATTCTAATATCACAACCTAAATTATTTAATATTTCCAAACCTCTTAAAGTAGCTGCTTGTCCTGCTCCATCAGCATCATAACCTATTATTACTTGCTCACTACTTTTTCTTAAAAGTCTTCCTTGTGCTTCTGTTAGAGCTGTTCCAAGTGATGCTACAACATTTGTTATTCCTCTTTGGTGAAGTGATATTGCATCCATATAACCTTCAACAATTATAATTTTCTTTAAATCTCCTTTTTTGGCTACATTTAAGCCAAACAAATGCCTTCCCTTACTATATACTACGTTTTCCGGTGAATTAATATACTTAGGCTTACTATCATCTAAAACTCTACCTCCAAATGCTATTATTCTATTTCTTGTATCTTGAATTGGAAACATTAGCCTTCTTCTGTACCTATCTATAAATTTGCCATTTTCAGTTTTATTAACTAAACCTGATGCTAATATTTCTTCTTCCTTATACCCTTTTTCCACTAGCAATTTGTATAGTTCATTGTTTGTTCCAGAATAGCCTATTAAAAAATTCTTTAATGTATTATTGTCTAATTTTCTTTTTTTACATAGTCTTGAGCAGGCTTTGCAATAGCACTATTGTATAAATTATTATGATAAAATTCTGCCGTTATTTGATTTATTTCATAGATTTTTGACTTTAACATAGCAATTTTATCATCGCCTTCAGAGTTTATAACTGGTAACTCAATGCCACTTCTATCTGCAAGCATTTCTATAGTTTCTTTAAAATTTAAATTTTCTACTTTGCTCACAAAATGAATGACATTTCCACCTACTCCACAACCAAAGCAATGAAAAATTTGCTTATCTGCTGAAACACAAAAAGAAGGAGATTTTTCTTTATGGAACGGACATAATCCAAAAAAGTTTCTACCACTTCTTTTTAATACTACATATTGTGAAATAACGTCTACTATATCATTTCTACTTCTAATTTCATCTATTAATTCATCACTATATCGTACCATTTTTGGCTACCTTTCTCACTATAATTATATTATTCGACATAATGCCCATAAATCCTTCTTTTATGTAACGTTATGTAAAATTTATTTTTCTTTTTTACATGAAAATATTGAGGTAAAAAATTTATAACTTTTTACCTCAAATTTATTTTTTATATAATTTATATTTTTACTGTAAAGTATTAGTATTCTGTTATTTTACTACACATTTTGTGTACCATCATATGGTATAAATTTTTTCACAATATCATGCTCTACATTAATGTCATTTGCATTTTTATATTCTTCAAATGACATATCTATTTTATTATCTACTAACCTTTCTACATCTTCTTGTGATGCATGCTCTGCTAAAACTAATTCACTAACTAAAATTTGCTTAGCATTATTTAACATTTTCTTTTCGCCAGTAGATAAACCTTTCTCTTTTTGCTTAAAAGCTAGATTTCTTACAACGTCTGCAACTTCATAAATGTCTCCGCTTTTCATTTTTTCCATATTATCTCTATATCTTTTATTCCAATTGTTTGACATTTCTGTTTCGTTTTCTTCTAATATTTTTAAAACTTTTCCTGCATGCTCTTTATCTATTATACTTCTTACTCCAATTTCTTCTGCCTTGGCTGTTGGAACCATTACTTTTACTTCACCTGGCATTTTTATTATGTAGTAAGCTTGTTTCTCCCCTAAAATATCTTTTTCTTCTATTGAATCTATTGTTCCAGCTCCGTGCATTGGATATACTATTTTATCACCTACATTAAACATGTAAGACACTCCTTTCTAGCTATTTTTTATTTATGTAAGTTAAGAAAGGTTTCGATTCTCTTCTTCAACCACCGTTTATATTATACTACAAAATTTGGCAAAAGTCAAAACTTTTGCCAAAAAATTTTATATTATGTTTAATGAAATTGTTGTAATTACCCACAATTTTCAATTCAGCAAAATATTAATATATTATTTATTAAAATTAACTTGATGTTGAGCCAAAACCACCCATTCTTTCTCCTTGTGCTACATCACCATCTGCAACAAAGTACTTTTGAAATATTGCTTGACCTATACAATCGCCTTTTTTTATCTCTATATCTTCTTCTTTTACATTAAAAAATGCAAACATAATGGCTCCATCATTATCTGGATTTCCATAGTAATCTTTATCTACTATTCCTACACTGTTTGCAAGTATTAACCCCTTTTTGCCTGGATTTGAACTCCTATTGCATAACATTAAATATTCATCATCTTGCATATATGCTTTTAAACCTGTTTTTACTAAAGTAGGCTTCATTCCTTTTTTAAATGTTGGTATTATACAATCTTCTGCTGCCTCCATATCATATCCTGCTGAATATTTTGTCTTTCTAACTGGTAAATTTATTTGTTTTTCTTCAAATCCTTTTGCTATCTCAAAACCTCTTAATTTTTCCATATTAACTCCATTCCCTTCTTTATTTTTTATTAATACATATATTAACATAGTAATTTTAGTGTGTAAATACTTTTTTTGCTCTCATACCAAAAATAAATGTAGATATTCACTACATTTATTTTTATAATATTTTATGCATTTGCTAATTGCAATTTTATTTCTTCTATTTCTTCTTCCGTTGCATTTGTATATAATTTTATTTTACTTACACTTTCATTACAATTTAACATTTGCTTTATTATTCGAGTTTTACTATACTTTTCTCCTCGTTTTTCTCCTACTTTCTCACTTTCTTCTATTAATTTCATTCTTTCTTTTTTTAAGTTTGTTTCTAACATTCCTGCCATAAAAATATCCTCCTCCTTTAATTTATTTAATAATATTCTTGCCTGTTCATGCCCTATTATTGGGCTTAATATGTACTGTATTATTCTTTGTATTTTTTCTTTGTCTTTTTCTTGCTTAGTAGTACGAATTAGCTCTTCTAATGTTTCTTTTAACTCATCTTCTGTTTTGCATTTTTCTATTGCCATCACTTTTGATATAATACAATCACCACGCAATAATTCTTCCTTTTGATAGTTATGCACATCTATTAGACTATATTTTACATTTACTCCTGATTTCACATTATTAGCTGTTATTTTCTTATACTCTGTTTCTACATTCCACATTTCATTTCCTGTATATAATACTATTGGTAATACTTGTGGATATATATAGCCTTTTGTTCTCATCTTTGTTTTATCTACTGCACTTTTTATTATTTCTACTGAATATTCTAACATTCCGTATGGCATTGATGAATCTACATATGACTGATGTTCTATAAGAATAAAGGTATTTGTATTTTTTATTTTGTATACTACATCAGGCTCTCTATTTTTATATTCTTTTGTTATAAAACTACTATTATACTTTTCTAGTTCCTTTCTTTCTATTTTCCTCTTTAGTTTTATAAAATTATTTATTAATTTTACTACATCTTGTTCATCTAATAATAAATCCCTATATAATTTGTCATGATAATTATTAGGCTTTTCTTCATAATTATATTCTTCGTTATCTTCTTTTACCATATAAACGTTATTTACTTTATGACTTATATATTCTAAATACATATCATATGTAAAATACTCCAATTTTCATTCCTCCTTATATTATAATCTGTTGCAATGCTGTAGTCAAACTTTATTTATAAGTTTATTTTAGTTATATTACTCACCTCCTCCATTTTTCTTATTATTACTTCAATTTTTGGATTTTTACTTCAGATTTTAATTGTATTTAAATATTGAATTAAAACTAACTTTTGACTTTTAATATATATTTTTGAAATAATTTTAAACCCAAATTTTTAATTAACTTTTTGAACTTAATATTGCAACAACATTTTATGCTATATTTATAGCACAGATTTTATGTTTATGTCAACAAAAATTTTCCGTCAAATTTCTTCATTTTTCTACAAATATTTCTATATCAAAAATATTAAACTTTAAACACTATTTGGCTTGACTTTTATTTCATTTTATAATATAACTTTAATTACAAAATGAGAATTATTCTCATTAATATTTAAGAGGTAATACATACCTCTAAAGAGAAAGGAATGAATTTTTATGGAATTAAAAGGCTCAAAAACAGAAGCTAATTTAAAAGCTGCATTTTCTGGTGAATCAGAAGCAAGAAATAAATATACTTATTTTGCAAGTGTTGCTAAAAAAGAAGGATATGAACAAATAGCTGCTATATTTTTAGAAACAGCTGAAAATGAAAAAGAACATGCTAAATTACATTTAAAATACCTAAATGGAATAGGAGATACAAAAGCTAATTTAGCAGATGCTGCAGCAGGCGAAAACTATGAATGGACAGATATGTATGCTAGATTTGCTAAAGAAGCTGAAGAAGAAGGTTTCAAAGAAATAGCTGCTACTTTTAGAGGAATTGGAGAAATTGAAAAAGAGCATGAAGCTAGATATAGAAAATTATTAGAAAACGTTGAAAATGGTGAAGTTTTCAAAAAAGGAAGTATTGTAATTTGGAAATGCAGAAATTGTGGTCATATTGTAGTTGGAACAGAAGCTCCACAAATTTGCCCTGTTTGCAAACACCCTCAAGCTTACTTTGAAGTAAAAGCTGAAAATTATTAATATTGTTAAATATTACAAACTCTTCTACTTAACCTTAAGTAGAAGAGTTACTTTTTATTTATAACATTTATATTCTTTTATTTGCCTATATAAAGCAATTCCATACTAACGTAGTTGCCATGCACAATATAATTCCGCAAACTGTTGGAAGTAAAAATGAAATAATTGCCCACTTCCAGCCTCCCGCTTCTTTCTTTATTGTAAGCAATGTTGTACTGCAAGGAAAATGCAATGTTGTAAATATCATTACATTTATAGCTGTAAGTAAAGTCCAACCATTTTGCATTAAAATTTTACCTATTTCAAATGTATTTTCTAAATCCACTAATATTCCCTTTTGCATATAACTCATTAATATTATTGGTAATACTATTTCGTTTGCAGGAAGTCCTAATAAAAATGCAGTTAATATATAGCCATCTAATCCCATCAATTTAGCAAATGGATCTAAAAAATTTGCTACATACGTTAGTATGCTTATATCATATATTTTTATATTTGCGAAAATCCAAATTACTATTCCCGCTGGTACTGCAACTGATATTGCTCTGCCGAAGTACAAAAAGCGTTCTATCAAAAATTGACCTTATTAAAATTTTCCCTATTTGCGGTTTTCTATATGGTGGTAATTCTAAAACAAACGAACTTGGCACACCCTTTAATATTGTTTTCGATAATATTTTTGATACCAAAAGTGTAAGTACTATTCCTAAAATTATTACCATAAGTACTGCTAATGTAGAAAATATAGATGAAAATGTTCCTGCAAAATAACTTCCTATAAATATTGTTGCTATAGTTATTAAAAATGGGAATCTTCCATTGCAAGGAATAAATGCGTTTGTTAATATTGCTATTAGTTTTTCCCTTGGTGAATCTATTATTCTTGCCCCCACTACACCTGCTGCATTACAACCTAACCCCATGCACATGGTAGTGACTATATGGTACGCTTTTTTTTTATAAAAATCTGAACAAGTTATAAAATTAGAAAAGGAAATCTAATAAAATATTGACATTCTAAATAAATTTAAGTATAATAATTATAGAAGATGAGCACCACAGAAAATGTGGCATGCCATTATTTAAATGTTAAAATATAAATGAATACATCTCTAACGGCCAGGCAGAGATGTGTTTTTTTTGTTGTCTAATTTTCTTACTGTAACAACTACTGTTACAAAATGTCAACTAAATGTTCGTAATTGTAAAATATTTTCAAATTTATGTTGACAAAATCAAAACAAGCTGGTAAAATATAGAATATATTTAAGAGTTTATCTAAAAGTAATATGCTTGAGCGATAAAGGGTAAAATTTACTTACACTTAATGTAAGATTATAAAATCTTGTTAAGGAGTCTTAAAGGCTTTCTTAACAAGATTTTTTTATTTTATACTTTAATACAAAAATAGAAGGGAATGATTTAAAATGAAAATAATAGAGGTAAAAAACCTAACCAAAAAATTTAAAATTAAAGAAAAAGAAAAAGGCATAAAGGGTAGCATAAAATCTATATTTAAACCGGAATATAAAACTATTAATGCTGTAGATGATATAAGTTTTTCAGTTGAAGAAGGAGAAATTTTAGCATTTATTGGACCTAACGGAGCTGGAAAATCTACAACTATAAAAATGTTAACAGGCATTTTATACCCTACTTCCGGCGATATGATGGTAAATGGAATAAATCCATCAAAAGAAAGAAAAAAATTAGCTTATACAATAGGAACCGTTTTCGGTCAAAAAGAACAACTATGGACACATTTAACTCCGTATGATAATTTCAAATTCTTTGGTGCTATATACGATATACCAAATAAGGAAATTGAAGCTAGAATAGAAGAATTAAAAACTACTTTTGAGTTAGATGAATTCATAAATACACCTGTTAGAAATTTATCACTTGGGCAAAGAATCAGATGTGAAATTGTTGCATCTTTAATACATAAACCAAAAATATTATTTTTAGATGAACCTACTATTGGACTTGATCCTGTAGTAAAAGAAAATATAAGAAAATTGATTAAGCAAATGAACAAAGAACTAGGTACAACTATATTTTTAACAAGCCATGACATTGGTGATATAGAAAAGCTTTGTAAAAGAGTAATTATAATAAATAAAGGCAAAATACTTATGGACGATACTATGAATAATTTGAAATATCATTACTTAAATAAAAAAATTATTGAAGTAAAGCTAAAAGAAAAAGTAGATTTACAAGATGAAGATGGAATCTCTATTTTAAAAGCTAAAGGAAATAATTTAAAAGTAGAAATAGATATTACTAAAAAAGACATGGCAGATGTTATTAAACTTTTAGATGTAGATAAAATCATAGATATTAACATATCTAATATTCCTTTGGAAGATATTATAACATCTATTTACAAAGATGCTAAAGCTTTATCAATTTAGCAAAATGTTAAAGGGGATGAATTTTATGAAAAAATATTTATACATATACAAGGCAACATTAATAGAAAATTTAAGTTACATAGCAAATATCCTTCTAGGATTCATAAATTTTTTCATTATGATATTTGTATTTGTAAATTTGTGGCAATACATTTATTCAGATAGTTCACAAATTATAAATGGATACACTATGGGGCAAATGATTTGGTATGTATTAACTACTGAAGTATTATGGTATGGAAGCAAAAATAAAGTTTTATTACAAGAAATAAGTAATGACATTAAAACTGGAAATATCGCTTACAATATAAATAAGCCATACAACTATGTTTTCTATATATTGTCTAAACACTTGGGTGAAATTACTATAAAATTAATTTTATACATAATTGTTGGAATATTAATTGGATTATGTTTTATAGGACCAATTCAAAATTTCAATTTCATTAATGTTCCTTTTATTTTACTAACATTAATACTTGGAGTATTAATTAATTCTATTTTGAGAATAATAATAAGCACAATTTCTTTTTGGATAGAAGACTCTACCCCATTCCACTGGGTATATGACAAAATGATTTTGATATTGGGCACACTTTTTCCAATAGAAATGTTTCCAGACTTTTTAAAGCCAATAATAAAATGTACTCCAATATTCGTTGTAACATATGGTCCAGCAAAATTATTAATAGATTTTAGTATGCAAAATTTTACTCAAATAATTATTGCACAATTAATTTACTTAGTTGTTTCAATACTAATAGTTGCATTTTTATTCAGTAAAGGGGTGAAAAAATTAAATGTTAACGGAGGTTAAAAATCAAATAAAAGTTATGTTTTTATCTTTAAAATATAACATAATGAAACAAATGATAAATAAAGTTACTTTTATAACTAATATAGTTTTTATGGTACTAAACAATGCAAGCTTTATTGTTCAGTGGATTATTCTTTTTAGTTTAAAAGATAACATTGGTGGCTACACTATTAATCAAGTAGTATTACTATGGGGCCTTGCATCAAGCACATATCGGCGTATCTCATATATTGTTTAATAAATCTTTTGAGTTATCTGAATTGATAATAAATGGAAAATTGGATACTTTTTTAACTCAACCTAAAAATGTATTTTTAAACGTTATAAGTTCAGACACAAGCATATCTGCAATAGGCGACCTTATTTATGGATATATATGTTTATTTATATATGGAATAAATATAAGCAATTTTATACTATTCACAATATTCTCAATAACAGGAGCAATTATACTTGCTTCATTTGCAAGTATATTGGGAAGCACTTGCTTTTGGATTGTAAAAGGCGATATTGTTGCTGATTCTCTAGTTAATATAATGATAAGTTTTGCTACATACCCTGGCACTATATTTAAAAGTACTGTTAAAATTATTTTATATACAGTAATACCTGTTGGATTTGCAAATTACCTTCCTATTGATACATTGCTAAATTTTAATATTATGAATTTAATATATATTTTTGCCTTTACAGCATTAATTGTTTTACTTGCATTTTTCATATTTAATAAAGGGCTAAAAAGATATTCATCTTCTAACTTGATGAGTTCAAGAATTTAAGTATATAATTTGTAATAATAAAATAATATTGATTTATAATAATATTTATGTAATAATTGCAAATAAGAGGTGAATCAAATGAAAAAATGTATAAAGTTTTTACTAGCATTTTTATTTGTCTTTTGCATTTTCAGTATAGCAAATAGTGCAAAAGCAGCAAATAATATTAATAAAATATCAATGGATATAGCTATTGATAATAGTGGAACTGCAACTGTCACAGAGGTGTGGGATTGCTCAACCAGTAGCGGTACAGAAGTCTATCATCCATACTACAATTTAGGAAATTCAAAAATAACAATGTTATCTGTTACAGATGGAACCACAAAATATGAAAACATAGGTACTTGGAGAACCTCTGGTACCTTAAAAGATAAAGCTAATAAATTTGGTATTAATAAAATTTCGAATGGCGTGGAATTATGTTGGGGAATGAATACTTATGGTAAACACAATTATACTGTAAAATATCAAATTACTAATTTCGTATCTGAACTTCAAGATGCTCAAATGATATATTGGACATTAATTCCTTACGAATTTTCAAACCCTATCGGTAGTGTTTATATAAAAATACATTCAAATTTTGACATTGCAGACACTACTGATGTATGGGGTTATGGAAATTATGGTGGAACAGCTTATGTTTATGATGGATATATAGAAATGCAATCTGCAGGAACCCTATCTTCTAACGAATATATGACTATATTAGTAAAGTTTCCTCTTGGCACATTCAATTTAAGTAATAAATTGAATTATAATTTTGAGCATTACTATAATATGGCACAAGAAGGTTCTACCAAATATGAAAGACCATCTACTTCTAGCTCTACTAGCTCTACTAGATTACTATTTATAATACCTTTAACATTGTATATGATGTTTATTATATCTTTTCCTATATTGCTTAGCATATTTTTATCAGCAAGACATAATAAAGAAGAATTTAACTATGGTACAGAGGGGAAGAAAATTCCTAAAGATATTCCTTACTTTAGAGATATTCCATTAGAAGGAGATTTAGAAAAAGCATATTTTGTGGCATATAAATATAATTTACTAAAAAATGATACCGATATTTTAGGTGCAATTATTTTAAAGTGGCTTAAAGATTCACTAATTACTATAGAAACTACTCGCGAAGGTATATTAAATAGGCAAAGTGTAAAAGTTACTTTAAATTATGAAATTATGAAAAATATAACTAATCCACAAGAAGAAGATTTATATGATATGTTATATGCAGCAAGTAAAGACGGTATTTTGGAAGATAAAGAATTTAAAAAATGGTCTAAGAATAATTTTAGCAGTATTTTAGGTTGGTTTGAAACTATGAAAAAGGCAGGTAGAGCTAAATTTATTGCAGAAAATTTAATTACCACAGTTGAAAAGAAAAGGGCTTTAGGCGGAAAAAGTTATATATATACTGCCACTCCTGAGCTAAAAGAAAAAGCTATCCAATTAGCTGGTTTAAAGAAATATTTAAATGACTATACTCTTATAAAAGAAAGAGAAGCTATTGAAGTTCACCTACTTGAATGGTATTTAATATTTGCTCAAATGTTAGGAATTGCTAAAAAAGTTGCAAAACAATTTGAAGACATATACCCTCAAGTAATTGAGCAGTCTAATATTAGTTCATATAATAACCTACTATTTATTAATATGTATGCAAACACTTGGGTTCATGACGCAAGAGCAGCAAAAAGTGCTCATGATGCAGCTGTTGCACGTGCAGAAAGTTATTCTTCCGGAGGTGGCGGATTTTCATCTGGCGGAGGTGGAGGCGGTTCCTTCGGAGGCGGAGGTGGCCGGAGGCGGTTTCCGTTAAAATATTTTCAATTTTGTAATAATAGCTATACTAATTTAATATTTATTACTATGGAAAAAACTATAATTTATGAAATTGAATCTATTATAAACAAGCGATTATATTTAAAAAAAATAATTGATGAAAACACATATTGGGCGGTTGAAAAAAAAATCGCCCTTTTAAAATCTGTAAATAAAGAGGAAAAAAATTGACCATTTTTGAGTTAAAAAATGAATTTAGTATTGGCAAAACTATTTTTGACTTACCTTTAAAAGTAACCTATTATGCCAGAGTATCTACTGAAAAAGAAGAACAAATTAATTCTTTGGAAAATCAAGTTTCTTTTTTTGAAAATTATATTAAAAATAATAGTAATTGGACCAAAGTTTCTGGTTATGTAGATGAAGGAATAAGTCGGTACAAGTTCATTAAAACGTACTAATTTTATGAAAATGATAGAAGATGCGAAAGCTCAAAAATTCGATTTAATTTTAGCAAAAGAGGTTTCCAGATTTTCTCGTGATACTATTGATAGCTTACTTTATACTAGAAAATTATTAGAATATAATGTGTGTGTTTATTTTTTATCTGACAATATCATTACTGCTTCAAACGATGGCGAATTAAGGCTTACAATAATGTCTAGCATGGCACAAGATGAAATTAGAAAATTATCTGAAAGAACTAAATTTGGGTTCAAACGAGCAGTAGAAAAAGGCACAGTATTAGGCACAAATAATATATGGGGCTACAAAAAACAAAACGGAAAACTTATTATAGATAATGAAGAAGCTAAAGTTGTAAAAACTATTTTTGAAACCTATGCAAACACTAAAATGGGATTAAAAAAACTTGCTTTATATTTGGAGCAAAATGGCTATTTAAATCACAAAAATAAACCTTTTCATCAAAATACTTTAAAGAAAATTATACAAAACCCAAAATATAAAGGTTTTTATACTGGCAATTTATCTACTGTTATAGATTATAGAAGTAAAAAGCGAAACTTTTACCCTCAAAATGAGTGGAAAATGTACAAAGACTATGAAAAAGTACCTCCTATAGTAAGTGAAACTCTGTGGGAAAAAGCAAATGAAAAATTATTAAAAAGAAGTAAAAGTTTAAAAAGTAATTGTATACATTTAAGTCGTTATCCCCTATCTGGCAAAATTTATTGCTCACAGCATAATTGTTCGTTTGTAAGAAAAATTAAACACTATAAAAATAAAAAAGACGAAGTTTGTTGGGTTTGCAAAAACTACCATGACACTGGCAAAAAGACTTGCTCTTACCCCATTGTTTATGAAAAAGATATATATAACATTTTGGCAAAAAAATTTAATTCTTATAAAATCTATGAAAAATTAATTGTACAAGATTTACTTAAATTTTATGATGAAGTTTCAAATGCTGAATTGCATAAAAGTGACACACTAAAATTACAAAATGAATTAAATAAAATATTATTAAAAAAAGAGCGATTGCTAGATTTTGCATTAGATGGACTTTTAAGCAAAGAAGATTTAAAACAAAAGGAATTTATTATTAATAACCAAATTGATGATTTAAAGTCAAAATTAAACCAATTAGAGGTACAAAATTTTAATAGCAAGGAAAATTTAGAAAGCTATATACTAAACGAACTACATAGTGATAATTTAGATGACTACATAGATAAGCTTTTAGATAGAATTATTATTAAAGACAATATAGAAATAATTTTAAATGTATAATTCACCACATTGTCACTTCCATGCACATGGTAAGTGCTTGTTTTCCGTGAACTACAAGCTTTTCTAAAACATTTATCCAAGTTAAATGCAATTCTAGGTAATACTCCTAAATCTTCTAATAAAGTAAACATTGGAAAGAAAATTGCCATTGGTGGTAGCATTACAGATATAATCCATGTAACCGTACTATATACCCCATCTATTAGTATGCTAGTTAGCCATGTTGGAGCATAAATAGCATTTAGACCCTCTATTAAAAAGCCTTTTAACCATCCAAATAAATCTGAAAGTAACATAGATGGATAATTTGCTCCAACTATCGTAATCCAAAGTATTATTCCTAAAAAGGCAATCATGATAGGAATTCCCCAAATTTTTGAAGTTAATATTTTATCTATTTTCCTATCTCTATTTTGCTTTTTGCTTTGGCTAAACTCAACTGCATCTATGCAAACTCCTTCTGCTCTTATAACTATACTTGCAACCATTTTATTTTTTATATCTTCTTTTTTTATATCATTTTTTTCTAAAAGTTCATAAACTTCTTCCAATTTTGCATTTAACTTTTCATTGTTAAAGCTTATATTTAAATTCTTCTGTATTGATTCTAATATTCTCTCTTCCCCATCTATTAATTTTAAACAAATCCATCTTAACAAATATTGCTTATTTTGGGGTAAAATTTTTTCAACTTCGCAAGTTAGCATTTGAATGCAATCCTCTATAATTGGTATATATTTTACTCTTTTTAAATTAGTATTAATTTTTCCTTCTAAAACATCTTCTACTTTTTGCATTAATCTGTTTAGTGTTTTTTTCTTTCTTGCAATAGTTCCTACTACTGGTACACCTAATTCTTTTTCTAATACTTCTAAATTTATATGTATTCCTTTCTTTTTTGCTTCATCTAATAAATTAACACATACTACAATATTAGGTGTAATTTCCATTATTTGATACACTAAATTTAAATTTCTTTCTAAACATGTTGCATCCAGTATTACAACAGTAGCATCAGGGTTTCCAAAACAAATATAATCCCTTGCAATTTCCTCTTCTTCTGAATTTGACATAATAGAATATGTTCCCGGAATATCCACTAACAAGTAATTTTTATCTTTATATTTACAAACTCCACTACTATTTTCTACTGTTTTTCCTGGCCAATTTCCTGTATGCTGATTCATTCCGAGTAAGTCCATTAAAAATAGTAGACTTCCCTACATTCGGGTTTCCGGCTAATTGCTATTGTATAATCACAACTATTTTTTAAAGACTCTACATCATTATTTAACAATTTCTGACCAGTAGAGCCAAGCGTAAGTCCCATAACATCACTCTCCAAATTAATATATTATATTCTTACATTACACATTAGTTAATATATTTTTGCTATCTTCTTTTCGTAGTGAAATTAAAGTTCCTCTAACCTCATAAGCAGTTGGATCTCCAAGCGGACTTTTTAAAACTGGTTTTATTTTTGTTCCCTCTATTATTCCCAAATCCAAAATTCTTCTCTTTATATTTTCATCACAATTTACACATTTAACTTTAACTTCTCTATTTAATTCCACTTCATCTAATGTCATTTATTTCATTCCTCTCAAGTTTCTTATAGATATTTAATTATAATTTTAGATGTATTTCTACATCTTACTACATTATATTTCAAATAATATTTTTTCGTTACTAGTATATAGTATTGTATTTATTAAATTTATCATGTAAAATATGTATAAGAAAGGGGCTGACCATATTTTATGAAATATAAAAAATTAATTTTTATTTTTGCTTTTGCATTCTTATTAATTATTCTATTTAACTCTAAAAGCTTTGCAGGAAGTTTAAATTTGGAATCATTAAATTATAATGTATATCTTAATACAGACGGAAGTGCAAATGTTAAAGAAACTTGGGTAATTGATATAAGAGATACAAACACTTTATTTAAAAATTTTGTAATAGATTTGACCAAATATACTTCTATTACTGACATTTCCGTTGTTGAAACAACCTCTGGAAATAGAAAAAATTTCATTAGACAAGATTTTTGGCAATATCACGTTAATAAAGGAAATTACTATGCTCTTATAAATCCAGATGGAAAGTTTGAAATAGCTTGGGGCGTAGATGAAGATAATGCAACTAGAATTTTTGAAATCAGCTATACAATTATAGATGCTATTAAAAACTATAATGACTGTTCCGAATTTTATTGGAAATTTTTAGATGAAAGCTCCGAAATTCCTGCTGACAAAGTTACAGGAAAAATTACTTTACCTTATTCTAATATAGACATAGATGATATTAAAGTATGGGCTCATGGTCCTTTAAATGGAACTATATTTAAAAATTCCAATAATGAAATTACATTTGAAGTAGAAGATTTTGAAGAAAATACAATGCTAGAAACTAGAGTAGTTACCCCTCCTGATGTATTTTTTTCTAATAAAAATACATCTAACCAAAATAAATTAAACTCAATATTAGAAGAAGAACAAAAATGGGCAATTGAAGCAAATAATAAAAGAATAATAGACACTATTCTAGGTTTTTTCATTATATTAATAAATTTTGCAGGAATAATATTCATTATAGTTAAAATATTTAAATATAGAAAAATACTTAAAAGTTGTACCACCCTTGTTCCTTCTAATCCTCAAAAATATTTTAGAGATATTCCAGACAAAGACTCTACACCAGCACAAGCAGCATTTTTATATTACTTTAATAGTTCTGGTTTAAATAACAATATTTCTAAAGTAATTTCAGCTACATTATTAGATTTATGTATGAAAAAATATATATCATTTGATATATCTCCTGAAAATAAGAAGGATATAACAATTATTCTAAATAATATTGAAAATATACAATTACCAACTGACGAAAAAATTATATATGATTTATTAATAGATGCAGCTAAAGATAAACAAGCTTCTTCTATAAACCTAAAAGATTTAAGAAAATATTATGCAAGCCATTCATCTATATTTACAGATAGATGTGAGAAAATTAATACAGAAATAGAAAATACTGCAATGGCTTTAGGGTACTACAATAAAGATTTATATGATACATACAAAAAATGGTCTAGTAAAAGTGCTTGGATTATACTATTTGCAATTCTTGCAATAATTCCACTTTTTGCATGTTTTATTCCTTTAATAATTTTAGCAATTTATGCTGGTATAATATCTAAAAAATATAAAACCTTAACTCAAAAAGGTGTAGATGAACGAGAGCTTTGGGTTGGCTTAAAAAACTATATGGAGGACTTTTCTTTATTAAAAGAAAAAGAAGTTCCAGACCTTATTTTGTGGGAGAAATACTTAATATATGCAACAACTTTTGGCATAGCAGAAAAAGTATTAAAACAATTAAAAACTATATATCCACAAATTACTGACTATAATTATATGGCTTCGCATGGTTATACATATTTATGTTGGATGTATTATAATGATAGTAACTCAAGTTTGATATCTAACATTAATACTTCTGTTTCACAAGTTTGCTATTCTTCAGGAGCTGGTGACGGAGGTGGCTTCTCTGGTGGTGGCGGCTCCGGTGGAGGAGGCGGACGGAATGGGCGGAAGATAAAACCCTAACATTCGCAAAATATCTTAATGAATACAAAAAGAATCTGAATTCTTGATAACAAAAATTCAGATTCTTTTTTACATTGTTCCTATTAAATCATAATTTTTTACATCTATAATTTTACATTTAACATATTTATTAATTAAATTTTTTTCATCTGCTTTTATATATACAAAGCCATCAATATCTGGAACGTCCATATAACTTCTCGCCACATAATATTTACCATCAAAAGTCATTGCCTCAACTAAAACTTCCAATTCTTTTCCTATAAATCTTTTTAAGTTTTCTCTAGATATTTCTTGTTGAAGTTCCATTATTTTATTATATCTGCTTTTCTTTGTATTATGATGAACCTGTTCTTTTAATTTTTCTGCAGGCGTACCATCTTCTTTAGAATATGTAAATGCACCCAATTTATCGAATTTAGCCCATTTTATAAATTCATATAATTCTTCAAAATCTTCTTTGGTTTCTCCAGGGAAACCTACCATTACAGTAGTTCTAATTACTACTTCAGGAATTTCTTTTCTTAATTTTTGTATAAGCTTCCTTATGCTCTCTCCATTACTTTTTCTATTCATTCTTTTTAAAACTGAATTCGAAATATGCTGAATTGGAATATCAAAATATTTGCATATTTTATCATTTTCTTTTACCACTTTAATAAGCTCATCTGTAATCGTTTCTGGATATGCATATAAAAATCTAATCCACTTTATTTTATCTATTTCACACAATTTGTTTAACAACTCTGCTAATTTAGGTTCCCCATATATATCAATACCATATTTAGTTGTATCTTGTGCAATTAAAATTAATTCGCTATAGCCTTCATTTGCAAGCTTTTGAGCTTCCTCTAAAATATCTTCTATTCTTCTACTAACAAATGGTCCTCTAATATATGGTATTGCACAATAAGTACATCTATTGCTACACCCTTCTGCTATTCGCAAATAAGCATAATTTTTTCCTGTTGAAATAACCCTATCTAAAAAATTCATTTCATTCTTTTTTGATATATTTTCAGTATGCTCTTTTTCTTTCATAAAATTTTCTATTTGATTCCAAAAAGTATCATAAGAATCATATTTAATCCATAAATCTACCTCTGGGAGAGCTTTTTGTAAATCATCTTTATACCTTTGCACCATGCAACCCATTGCTATTAAATATTTACATTTTCCCTTTTTGTACTCTGCCATTTCTAAAATAGTATTTATAGCTTCTTGTTTTGCAGATTCTATAAATCCACATGTATTAATTACTATTATTTCTGCTTCTTTTGGATTATTTACTATTTCATAATTGTTATTTTTAAATAAACCTATTGCCATTTCAGTATCTACTAAATTTTTGCTACAACCAAGTGATACAAACCCTACTTTCATTTATTTCATTCCTTTCACTTCTGATACAATTAACAAGTTTTGGCAAAATATGAATATATTATTTATTTAGTAACATTTTGTGGGGACCAGCAAATTATAGATTGTAAAAAATTTTATTTATAAAATTTTTTAACAAGCTATTATGTAGCTGGGAGTTACTAAATAAATAATATATTCATATTTTGCTATATAACAATGTCTATTATACAATTTTTAGTATAAATAGTCAATTCTATTGATTTATTTCCCATTTTCATATAGAATATGTGCAGGGAGGAATTATTAATGAGCGAGGAATTTAAATCAAAGCCAAATAGACTTTATCCGGGCTCTTTTGTTGATAACTACAGAGAATTAATGGATAGTACAATAAAGAATTTTCCAGATAGAGTAGCATTTAGCTATAAAAAAGACCCTACTGCTAAAGAGCCAGAATATATAAATGTAACTTTTAGAGAACATTACGAAGATGTAAGAAATTTATGTACAAAGCTTTTAAATATGGGTTTAGAAGAAAAAAGAGTAGCATTAATTGGTCATAATAAATATGAATGGCCAACAAGTTATCAAGCTATAAATAATGGAAACATGGTATGTGTTCCTTTAGATTATATGCTACCAGAAAATGAAATTGAAGATTCTCTTATCAGAAGTGAATCTGAAGCTGTTATTTTTGACGGAAAATTTATAGATATATTCAAAAGTATAAAAAGTAGAAATAATACAAATTTAAAATACTACATTTGCATGGATACAGAAAAAAATGAAGATGATATATTATCTCTTCGTGCATTAATTGCAGAAGGCAAAAAATTACGTGAAAATGGTGACACTTCCTTTGAAAATACAAAAATAGATAGTGATAAAATGTCTATACTTTTATTTACTTCTGGAACAACTGGAATGTCTAAAGCCGTAATGCTTTCTCAAAGAAATATATGCTCTAATTTCTGTGCAATGACAACTTTAATAAAATATGAAGATGGAGATAAAGTTTTATCTTTTCTACCACTACATCACACATTAGAATGTACTGCAACTTACCTATATTGCTTCTTTGTCGGGTATACTATTTGTTATTGTGATGGCTTAAAACATATTCCTAAAAATATGAATGAATACGGAATATCTGGTTTAGTTTGCGTACCAGCACTTCTTGAAGTTATGTACAGGCAAATAAATAAAACAATAAAAAACAAAGGGCTAACCATTCCTTTTAAAATACTTATGGCATTTTCTAACTTTTTACGCATATTCCATATTGACTTTAGAAGAAAATTCTTCAAGTCTGTTTTAGACAATTTAGGTGGAAGATTTAGAATTGTAATTTTCGGTTCAGCTTCTATTGATGCCAAAATTATAAAATTCTTTGAATCTATTGGTATTACAATGATACAAGGTTATGGACTTACAGAAACTTCTCCAGTTATATCTTCTGAAAACGATAAATATAGAAGACCTGGAAGTTGTGGTCATGTACTATTCAATCAAGAAGTAAAAATATTTAACCCTGACGAAAAAGGTGTTGGAGAAATTACTGTAAAAGGTCCAAATGTTATGCTTGGATATTACAACAATGAAGAAAAGACAAATGAAGTTTTAGTAGATGGATACTTCCATACAGGAGATTTAGGATACATAGATAAAGATGGATATCTTTTTGTAACAGGACGTATAAAAGATATGATTGTTTTAAAAAATGGTAAAAAGATCTTCCCTCAAGAAATAGAGAGCTTATTAAACGAATCTACACTTATTGAAGAAAGTTTTGTTTATTTATCTAACGAAGAAGATGGAAAAATTTCAGCTAAATTAGTATATTCAAAAGAAAATGAAGAATTAAAAGGAAAAACTGAAGATGAAATATATGAAATTTTAAAAAATGAAGTAAAAAATGTAAATGAAAAAATTCCAACATATAAATACATAAAAAATGTAACAATTACTACAGAGCCTTTAATAAAAACAACTACTCAAAAAATAAAAAGACATGAAGAAATGGCTAAAATATGAAAGGAATTAGATTTTATGATTGATAAAAGAAGAAAATTATATGACAACGTGGAAATACATAATTTTAGAGAATTAATAGAGAGGTATAAAGAGCTATATTCTGAAAAGTTAGCATTTAAGTACAAATTAGAACCAAAATCAACTAACTATATAGAAATTACTTATGCTCAATTTGTTTCAGACATAGAAAAACTTGCTACCTCTTTAATCGACCTTGGCTTAACTGAAAAAAGAGTTGCAATAATTGCACCAAACCGTTATGAATGGTGCGTTAGTTATTTAGCAATAACAACTTCAAATATTGTAGTTGTTCCTTTAGATAAAGCCCTACCTGAAAATGAAATTGAAGGTTTAATTAAAAGAAGTGAAGCAACAGCCGTTATTTTTGATAAAGAATATGTTTCTACGTTTAAAAAATTAAGTAATGATGGTTCTACAAGCCTAAAGCACTTTATTTGTATGGACAAGCTTGATGAAGATTTTTGCTTATATTATTCAGACTTAATTGATAATGGTGCAAAGCTTTTAAATAACAACGATACCAAATATAAAGAAGTAGTTATTGATAATAACAAAATGGCTATAATGTTATTTACATCTGGCACTACTGCCATTTCTAAAGCAGTAGCATTATCGCAAGCAAATATTTGTGCAGACATCTATGCCCTTTCTCAAATGGCTAAAGTTACAAAGGAAGATACATTTTTATCTTTCCTACCTTTGCATCACACATTTGAGTCAAGTTGTACATTCTTGTATGGTACATATTGTGGAATAACAATAGCATTTTGTGATGGTATTAGGCATGTAGCAACAAACTTAAAAGAATATAATATAACCGGTTTTGTATGTGTACCTCTTATGCTTGAAATAATGTACAAAAAAATTTGTAAAGCAATAGAGGAACAAGGAAAAACAAAATTAGTAAAAATCATGTCTTCAATATGCAACTTTTTACTTAAATTTGGAATTGACATCAGAAGAAAAGTATTTAAACAAATTTTAGACAACTTTGCACCAAACCTACACATTTTAATAGCTGGTGGTGCACCTATGAGCAAAGAAGCTATTCAAGGATTTCTAAATTTAGGAATAAACTTACTTCAAGGATATGGTCTTACAGAAACCTCACCTGTACTTGCAGGTGAAAACGACAAATACAAAAAACTTGGATCTGTTGGCTTTGCCCTACCTGGTTTAGAGGTAGAAATAGATTCACCAAATGAAGATGGCATTGGAGAAATAAAAGGAAAAGGTCCAACTGTAATGTTAGGTTACTACAATAACCCAGAAGCTACCAAAGAAGTTTTAAAAGATGGATGGTTCTACACAGGCGATTTAGGATATATAGATAAAGATGGATTTCTTTTTATAACTGGTAGAAAAAAAGATGTTATAGTATTAAAAAATGGCAAAAACATATACCCTGAAGAATTAGAAATTCTTATAAATAAGCTTCCTTATGTAGTAGAAAGTATTGTGTATGGAAAGCCAAATGTTAATGATAGAGATTTAAGCTTATGTGCTAAAATTGTTTATAATAAGGATATTATGGAAGAAATGTATAAAAATATGCAAAATGACGAAAATGCTAAAGATGTTAGCAATGCAAAAAACACCAAAGATTCTGAAAATACCAAAAAGGCTGAAAATGCAAAAGACGTTGAAAATGTAAAAAATGCTGAAATGCAAAATGATAAAAGTATACAAAATGACCAAAACAAAGAAAACGCATATCACGAAATTATCTGGCAAGATATTAGAAACAATATAAATAAACTAATGCCAGCATATAAATATATTAGAGAAATAACTGTTACAGACATTCCTTTAATAAAAACAACTACTCAAAAAATTAAAAGACATGAGGAAATAGAAAATATTTTAAAGGGAAACTCATAAGAAGTTTAAATCTTGTATGTTTTGAATATACTTAATTTTTAATATATTGAATTTTTAAAGTTAAATAAAAAAGCGTCCCAAATGTTAAGTTACCAAATCTAACATTTAGGGCGCTATTTTTTAAATAAGCACTTCTATTTCAACAATTCCACCATTTTCCTCAAGCAATAATTGTTTATCTTCTATTTCTTTTCCATTAACAATAAATCTTTTTACATCTTCATTTAGCAATTCATTATTAGTAGTTCTTTTTACCGTTATATTATAAACAGTATTTGCATATCTATATCTTATAAAATACTCTTTCCATGCTTTCGGAATGCACGGTTGCATTTTTAAAATTTTATTTTTAATTTTTAATCCTAATATATATTCCACACCCGCAATTTGCATCCAACTACTTGAACCTGTATACCATGTCCAACCACCTCTACCTGCTAAATTAGAATATCCATAAATATCTGCTGATATAACATAAGGCTCGACTTTATATTTATTTGCCGCTTCTCTTGTTCTTGAATGTTCTATTGGGTTAATCATTCTAAATAATTCAACAGCTTTATCTCCAAAGCCTAATTTTGCTTCCGCAATAATTGCCCAAATGGCAGCATGTGTGTATTGTTGTTATGACCATCTTTACTACTGTTAAGCAATTTTATTCTCATATTTCTTTTTAGCACACACAAATTTATTTAAATCCATATCTTGAAGTGGCTTAAAATTAAAGTATATATCCACTTGCTTATCTGAATGAATTTCTATTTTTTCTATAAACTCTCTAATTATTTCTTTTGTTGGATTTTCCATATTAAGAAACTCCGTAATAAGATTATCTAATTTATCATTAGTATCATTTTTGCACTCTTCCCCACTTAATTCCTTTTCTAGCACCTGTATGTTTTCTTCGTACCTCTTAATCAATTCTTTTATTCTATTTGCATTTTTCATATACTCATCAATAGAAATAATACCTGCAAGCCTATCTTCGTAGATTAAATCAAGTTTTTTAGTTTCATTTTCAATGGCCTGTTTACAGTTTTGTAATTGATTTTTTATGCTAAATTCTTTTGACTGTTTTGTTTTAGTATTTTTTGCAATTTCTCGCAATTTCTTTTTATTCGTATATTCTTTACAAATTTGCCTTAAAACTTCAAGCATTTGCTCTTCGAAAACTTGATAATTAAAATTATGTGGTGAACATACGTCAAACTTTCCAAATCTTCCATATCTTTGACATCTACCATAAATATTACCATTTTTATCTGCACTTCTAATTCCAATATAGCCTTTACAGTCATAGCAACGAAGTAAACCCTTAAACAAATAGTCATTTTGCACTACTCTTGACCCTTTTGTTGCATTTATTATTCTTTTAGCTCTTTCAAAATCTTCCTTACTTATAATAGCTTCGTGCATATTCTCTACTTTTACCCAGTCTTCTTCTGGAAGATTAATAAATTTTTTAGATTTAAAACTAATCTTCTTCCTTTTTCCTTGTATAACTGTACCTGTGTAGATTTCATTGGAAAGAATAAACCTTACCGTCGACTGTTGCCATAGTCCATAATTTATGGATTTTGTCCTTCTTTTTTTCTTATTATAATCTGAAGGAATTGGAATTTTATTTTTGCTTAAGTAATCTGCTATTTGCATTGTACCAAAACCTGCTAAATACTTTTCATAAATTAGTTTTACAACATTTGCTGCCTCTTCATCAATTATCAAATGATACTTGTTTTGTGGATCCTTTTTGTAGCCATATGGCGCTGTACCTAAATACTGGCCAAGACTTCTTTTGGATTGCAGTACACTATTTATTTTCTTTGAAGTATCTTTTGCATACATCTCATTTAATATTGACTTAAATGGTGCAATATCATTATTTGATGTATCATATGCAGTATCAATATTGTCAAGAATGGCAACAAACCTTACTTCATGTTCTGGGAAATAAGTTTCAATATAAAGTCCAGATTGTACATAATTTCTGCCCAGTCTTGACAAATCTTTAGTAACTACCATATTAATTTTTCCGCATTTCTATGTCATCAATCATTCTATTAAATGCTGGTCTATCAAAGCTTGTACCACTTACTCCATCATCAACATACTCTGACACAAAATTCAACTTATTTTCTTTAATATATTGCATTAGCAATGTCCTTTGATTTCCAATACTTTCGCTTTCTTGATATTTGCCTTTTTCTTCATCTTCTTTTGAAAGTCTAATATATATGCCTACTTTATATTCAATATTATTCATTATTGTATAGCTCAAACTTTTCCCTCCTTTTGTGCTATAAAAATTGAGATAATATTGATACTCTTGGTAAAAATTATATCATATTATCTCAATTTTTGCTATGTGAACTATATAAATTCTATGACATTTTTCTAATACAATAATTAGTAAATGCTCTTTCTATGGTACTTTCTAGTTTTTCTCCTTTTTCATTAAATATTATTTTAATATTAAAATTATTTTTCTTTTTATATTTTCTTTTATTTTCTTTTTCCATTGTATATTCGCCTCTTGATGTCATTATTTCCATTTTTTGTATTTTTATTCTTTGGCATAAGTAAAACGTCTAACTTTCAGATTAAAAATGTAAAATTTTAATTTCATCTTCTTTTCCATACTCTAATATTCTAATTTCTGCCATATTCATTCTAAAAATAATTGATATACCGTACTTGTATTTATATCTACCCGTTATATTTATAAATTGTTTTAATTTCCTTATATCCGTACTAATATCATCATTCCATTCTGTTTTACATTCTATAATAAGCATATTATCCCTATTACTGCCCCTTTTATGAATTATTAAATCAGGATATGTCCCATTTTCAAATTCTGGAACTCTTTTTAAATCTCTATTATTTTTATTATATTCATTATCCAGATTGTATAACTTAAGTTCACTATCTTTATTAATGAGCGTTTGTAAATATATTCCCAAACGAAACACAATAGCTCTTTCGCATACACGCATATTTATTAAATATCTATCTTGCTCATATAATTTCGCACATGCTTTTTCTAACAAGTTTTCTATCTTTTTTTTCATAAAGTAAATTTCTCCTAATACATTTATATTGACCATACATTGCTAATTTACTAATTATTTCATTTTTCTAATCTTATAATATCACTTTCAAAATATTGTTCCTGAAAATGTGTTAACTTCCTTATTTCTTCATCCGTGTAGTTTTCTCCTTCTAGTACAACAATTAATTTATCATCATCATCATTATTCCTATGTATTACTGCTATACATTTTCCTTCAAAGTTTTTTATAGGTTGATGAACTCCTAAAACATAACAGTCTAACTCTTCTCCATCTTCACTAATTGTATTAGGCACAAACCCATAATTTACTGGATATACAAATCCATATTTAGGATGTTTACTACCTAATGGTCTATCTATTTTTACTTTAACTATATTTCCAATATAGTTATATGATTCTCTCTGATTTAAAGATAATGCCTTATTGTATTCATTAATTCCAAAATTAATAATTGGAGCAATTTGCTTGTTTTCATACATTCTCATAAGTTCCTCTATTGTAACCCATTTGGCATCTACCGACTCTCCATCTTGAAAAACTATATCTTTTAAATCTATATCTCTTCTAAACAACCATAAATCTTTAAAATCTGGTGGTAGTTTATCTCTTCGTATCTCCTTTAAGAATATTGCTTCTTTTTTTGAAAATTTAATTCCTAATTCTTCATTTAATTCTCTAATAATTCCTTCTAAACTTGTTTCTCCTGCTAAAACTGAGCCACCATTGCATTCCCACATTAATCCAAACTTTTTGTGTTCTGCCCTTTTACTTATTAAAATTTCATTTTTAGAATTCATTATAATTCCTGTTACTATAATATGATACTCCCCTTCTTTGAATTGATATACATCTCTTTCGGCTGTTCTTCCTGTCTTCTTTTTATTAATATCATATATATCCCATAATTCAGCCATATTATAATCCCCCTTAAAATTTTATTTTTTATAATTATAGCATAACCTTGGGATTATATAAATATCATTTGTATTGAAATATACTCTTAATCCTATTTTATCTGCTCCATTTAAGTTTAAGTCT
Organism: uncultured Clostridia bacterium; assembly: GCA_947626235.1. Taxonomy (GTDB): domain Bacteria; phylum Bacillota; class Clostridia; order TANB77; family CAG-508; genus UMGS1663. The sequence continues at coordinate 27,112 of CANQRI010000009.1, forward strand.
TTTAATAATTTACACCTTATTTATTTGTTCTTAATTGCATGAGATATTTCATCAAACAATGCTATTCTTTTTGAATATTTGGATATTTTTAATTCATTTATTAAGCTATTGACTAAGCTTTCTCCATTATTTAACATACTTATACCTTTTATATAAAAGCTAGCTTTTTTATAATTCTCTCTACTTTTCTCCTTTTCTACTACTTCATAAAATCTTGATTTTAGATATGTTAGTATCTCGCTATTATATTCATCTTTCAGATTGTCTATATTAGCAATTAATCTATGTTCGTTTTCTTTGATTAATAATAAATTCAATAATTCATCTTTTTTATTTAAAAATAGATATATATTCTCTAATGCTATTACATCTTTAGTGTTTTTCATTAATTTATCTATATAATAATTAAACTTAGATGATTTCTTTAAATTAAGTAAGTATCGTATATTTTTAGAATATAGGAAACTGTAGTATGAATATTGATCATATATATCATCATTTAATAAATCAAGATAAAATTTATAATATATCTTTGGTATATATTCTTTATTTATATATTTTTCACTTTCTACATTCTTATTAAAT
>CANQRI010000010.1 GCA_947626235.1 uncultured Clostridia bacterium
TGAAGCATCAGGAGTAAAAGATAGTACGTTTGAGCCAGTATTAGGTTCTCTTACAACAGAAGATACAAAATTAGTAATGATGGGAAACCCAACTCAATTGAGTGGTTTCTTTTTTGATAGCCACAATAAAAACAGAAATAAGTATAGTACAACTAAAATATCTGGAGAAAACTCAAAAAGAGTTTCAAGACAATTTATACAAGATATAATTGATATGTATGGACTGGATAGTGATGTATATAGAGTTCGTGTTGCAGGTGAATTTCCAAAGGCAATGCCAGATAGTTTTATTCAATTAGATTGGGTTGAGAATTGTAGCAGTAATATGATATCAGATGTATATCCAACAAGAATAGATATAGGAGTTGACGTTGCAAGATACGGAGATGATGAAACTGTTATAAATACAATGTTTAATAAGAGATATCAACAGCCGTTTAATATATTACATCACAATGATACAATGGAAGTAACTGGAAATGTAGTACAAGTAGTTGAAAAATTAAGAAGTAAATATATAGGAATACCAATACATATAAAAATAGACTGCGACGGTTTAGGTGTTGGAGTATACGACAGATTAAAAGAGATAAAAATACAAAGAAACTGGAAAACAGTTACTTTATATGAGTGCCATTTTGGAGGAGCAGGAGGAAAGAATAAAGAAACTGATCCAATAGAGTTTAGTAATTCTACAGGTAAAATGTGGGGATTATTAAGAGAAAAGTTAAAGAATAATGAAATAGAATTAATATATGATGATAAACAGATTACACAGTTAAGCAATAGGAAATATAGAGTAAATTCAGATGGTGAAATAGAATTAGAAAGAAAAGAAGAAATGAAAAAAAGAGGACTAACTTCTCCAGATAGAGGAGATGCATTAGTTCTTTCTTTATATGAGCCAAAAATAAATACGATGAAAATGAGTAACGAACAATTTATTAATATACATAACAAATAGGAGGAAGGAAAATGTTAAGATATAGTAAAGAACGACTAGAAGATGAAAAAAGCATATCTGCATTATATTCAAGGGTACAACAAGAGCTAGAATCAAGGAAACAATTATATGAGATATATAGAAGAAAATTAACAGATGAAGAGTTGGCAAGTGAAACTGATGAAAATATAAAGGTCCCTATAGAGAGATATATTTCAATAATGAGTGCGGGATATTTTGGAGGAAAAGCACCAACATATAAAGTAAAAGCATTTAATGAAGATAGGAATAAAATAATAGAGGAGTTGTTTAATAAGACCACAAATACGGAGCAAGACATAAAAGAGATAGAAGAATTAATTACACATATTGTTGATTATAATGATGATGCATCACATTTTCTTTATATGGTTCTTGATTTTCTAGTGAAAAGAGCTTGTTATGAAATATATTATAAAGATAAGGTTACTAACGAAATAAGAATAACCAAAAGTGATGCATTGGAGACAGTAGCTATATGGGATTATTCAACAGAAAAAAATCTGATAGGAATATATAGAGTAATACAAACAGTAATGGCAAATGGAGAATATCAGCAAATGGTTGAATTAACAACAGCTAATGGAAAAAGGTACTATTATGATACTCCTGAAAAAAGAAAGTTATTTGGAACACCAGAATATAAACAAAAATACAAAGATGAACCATTATTTAAAGAAAACAAGAAAGAAGCAAAACCAAAACTATGGGATGACGATATACCGGCAACAGCTATTGAAAATGAAGATGGATTAGCTATATTTGAACCAATAATAAGTTTAGGAAAAGCATATGAACAAGTAATACAAAATAGTAGGAATACTTTTAAGTATAATGATGAAGCTATATTAAAAGTAACAGGGTATGAACCGGAAAATCCAATGATAATTAAGGATAAGAATGGAAACGATATGATTAATCCAGCGAGAATAAAAGAAGATGAATATGTATTAACAAGTAAAGTAAGATATTTAAGTGGAAGTAAAGATGTAAATAGCGATATTGCATGGGTGGAAAAAAATGTAAATGATAGTGCATTACAAAACCATAAAAAGACTTTAATGGATATTATTTGTTTGTGTTCATTTTGCCCTAACATGACAGATTTAGGCTTTACGCAAGCAGACAATAATAGTGCATTAGAAAAGAAGTTTTTTAGCTTACAACAATATATAGCAACATTTGAGGGAGAATTTAAAAAAGGACTAACAAGAAGATGGGAAATAATATTAAATAAATTTAATAAAGATAAAGGCAAGCATTATGATTTTAGAGATATACAAATAGAGTTACATAGAAATATCCCTCAAGATGAAGCAAGTAGAACAGATATGGCATTAAAATTGAGAGGTTTATTATGTGACGAAACTGTAATAAATATGCTACCACAGAATTTAGATGCAACATCAGAACTAGCGAAGATGGACATACAAAATCAAGAAAATATAGAAAAAAACATAGAAAATATGCAAAAGATGCGGACAAGATGTAAGTAATGTTGCCCTAAATACAAAACAAGATAATCCGAATAAAAAGTTTGAACAAGATGATGAAATAAAGCAAGAGAATATAAAACAATCTGATACAGTAACGAAAGGAGAAAAGCAAAATGTCTAAAATAATAGAAACAATAATATTGATTGGTTGTGCAATTATGTTTGGTTTTTGGGCAGAAGCAGGAAAAGATTTTTATAAATTTATGTTTAATAAAAATTTAAACAAGAAGGAGAACTGCAATGGAAAATGTAAATAGTTTATCAGAAGAACAAAAACAAGCTATAACACAAATACTTGAAGACTTAATAGAAGCATTTAAGCAATGTTGGGAATCAATAAAGAAAATAATCGTACAAATTTGGAATAAGTTTAAAGAAATTATTAAAAAAAATGCAAAACTAAAAAAATGTATGATTATATATGATAGAACTCGTAACAAAAGAATAAAAAAGAAACAAATAACGAGAATTAGAAACATATTACTAGAATAGAGGTGTTGAGAATGTTATATCAAAGAAAATCTAATATTGTAGAAGCAATTCAAATAAATAGTGCAAAAGATGTAAAGATATTATTAAGTAGCATTAAGGAATATGTTGTAAAGTTTAGTATTGAAATTTGTAGTGTCTCCGAAAAAAATCAAGTAAATGATTTTATAGTAAAATTTGAAGACCCAATAAAAGGGGAACGAGAAATTCACAAAGGAGATTGGTTAGTAATAGAATGTGCACCAAATAATTATATAAATATGAAACTACTACAAGTATATAATTCAGATGAATTTAAAGAAAAATTTGAGGAAGTAAATAGTAATGAATAATTGGCAATACCACAATAATAAAATGCGAGAATTAAAAAAAGTATATAATCGCATTAGTAAACAAACACAGAATGAATTGCAAAACATATTCGATAGTTATAAAATAGATTTTGAACATCTTTATAATATAGCAGATAATAAGACATTAAGTAGAGTAAAAATAAAGATAGAAGAATGGAAAGATAAAGAATTATTAACTCGGTTATTTTGGAATACTGGCCAACAATATTTATAAAAGAACAAGAGTAAAAAATAGTGAAATATTGGAATTGCTTATATATGGTGCTTACATAGAAGAACAAAGTAAACTAGAAGAAACAGAATTAAATACATTCAAAGATGTTGTAAATTACTATTATCAACAAGGACAATTAGAAGTTAATAATACATTACCAAAAAAGAAAAGAAAGTTAGTATCTGTAATACCAGATGCTATTTTTTTAGCCTTATTAGATATGCAAAATGAAAAAGGGTACATATGGAAACAATATATTGAAGCAACAATAAAATACAATACAGATCAAATATATAGACAGATGTTAGTTAATATACAACAAGGAAAAGAAAATAATATAGATAATAGCGTATATCAAAATATTATAAAAAAACAGCAAAATTTCAAATTAAATATAAATGGAGACAAAATAAGTGGAGCGGTAGATAATGAATTAGTAGGATTAAATAATCTAGCTAAAGCGGAAGGAATATATAGCTTTGATGACAAAGCAAGAGTAATATTCGTTTCTTTAAATGATGATAGAAGAACTAAAATGTGCGAAAGTTTAGACGGACAAGAGTTTTACGTACATGACTGGAATGAATTTAAAAGATATAGTAAAGTAAATGACAGTATAGTAAAATATAGATGTTATGGTTTAATAGTTGGTCTGAATTGTCCTCCAATTAATGATGGTTTCCATTGGTGCAGAAGTTTTATAGTTTATTTACCACCAGTTGAAAAAGAAGAAAAAGTAGAGTATAATGACTTAAAGTATCCTGAATATATTAGATTAAATGTTACTAACAAATATAATCCGGAAAGTGAAATAGATATAATAACTAATGCGGTAGTCAGTGTACCACCCAATATTAGAAAAATAATAGAAGACACTGACTTTGAAATATTTAGCAAAGGAAATGTAATAAGAAATAATGAAATAATCGAAAATAGTTTCTATGATAGAGAGCAAGATAAAATATATATAATAACAGGCAATGACTTAACAAAAGGAGAAGTAATACATGAAATAGGACATGCAGTAGAAACGAAGTTGGACTTATTACATGATAATAAATACATAGAAGTTAGACGAAAAGGTTTAGAAAATTATAATATATTTTCAGTAAAAGAGTTAAAAGAATATAAGAATACAAAAGGTATATATAGCAATAAATTTATAAGTAATTTACAAGGAAAAATATATTATAAGGATTTACAAGAAAATACTTATGTAGGACGTAATCAAAAAATAAATCTAAATTGTTTAGGAGATTATTTTTCAGAAGCTTTTAGAGAATATTTTGAAAACGGCAACAATTTATTAAGAAAAGATAAAGAAATGTATAATTATATAAAAGAAGGTATAAAAAAGTGGAAATTGGATTAAAAGATAAGATTTTAAAAGAAAATGATTATAATAAAGCTTTAAAAATATTAAAAGAATCAAATTATAATGGAGATTTAGACGAAGAAGTTATAGAGCATATAGGGAAAATCGGTAATTTAGAAGATATGCAATATAATTATTATCCAAGGAAGAAAAGAAATTAAATAAATGAAAGTATAAAAGATAAATTAAATGATTCAGAATTAGACAAAATAACACAAGAATATATTTAAAAATAAAATGATTTCGCACTTACTAACAAGTAGGTGCTATTTTTATGGAAAGAAGGTGTAAGAATGTTATATATATTATTATTGCTTATAGGTATAAAGCTTAATATGGGAGTTATATATTGGATAATATACGGATTATGGATAGCATTTAGTCCATTTATATATTCAATAAAACATTATTTATTTTATGAACATATAAAAAAGAATAAATAAGTTATTAAAATTTTAAAATATAAATGTATATAGTGGCGGAATAGACATATCTAGTTTGATATTAGATATGGTAAAACTAAACGGCGATTTAATAGGTACCTCGTCAGGTGCCCTGCGCAAGTTATATCGCTGAATGGTAATAGTAGACGTAAATGATTATATACTTTACCTAAGCATGTTGTAGGAAACTCATTAAACGGCGGAGTACATGAGCAAGGAATCAGTGAGTAGGAGGAAACACGAAAAAACTATCCGTATAATAATCAAAACTATATGTTAGGTGCAAATCCTAACCTATATACAAATAATTAAAGAGCTAGAGATAGCTCTTATTTTTATGCGTTTTATCCTGATTAGCATGAACAAAGGAAAATATAGTTAAGCTACTGTAAAAGGCTAAATTTGTATGGTTTATAACACCGTAAAAGTTAGGAGGAAAAACAGTTATGGAAGATAACGAAGAAAAGAAAGATATGGAGACTACTGCCGAGAGTGTAGAAAAAGATGAAACATCAAAAGTAGAAGACACTAAAAAAGAAGAGAAAACTTTTACTAGAGATGAAGTAAACAAAATGATTTTTGCAGAAAAGCAAAAAGAAAGACAAGCAGTACTAAACGAAGTAGAGGCAAAAAAAGCAGAAGCTGATAAACTGGCAAAAATGGACGAAGCCCAAAAGAAAGATTATCAACTTCAAGAAGCTTTAAAAAGAGCCGAAGAAGCTGAAAAAAAATTAAATGCAAGAGATTTAGAAACTGAAACTTTAAAGCAAGCAAGAAATAGAGGAATACCATTAGAATTAATAGATTCTATAAATTTTGATAAAGAAGATGCGGAAAGTATATTAAAAAAGTTAGACATATTTGAAAAAAGTTCAAAATCAATAAGAGAAAAGGCAATAAATGAGTATTCAGGAGAAAATCCACCACAAACAGGAGATAGACAACACGAAAAAAGTTTAAGTGAACTAAAATCCTATGCAGAATTTGAAGAATATTATAGAAAACACCCCGAAGCCAACTAGGGTGTTTTTTAATTAGAAAGGATGATTAATTATGGCAGGAGAAAAATTTGATAGTAAAACATTTAACCCACAAGCTTTTGGTAGATATATGGAAACAGTACCAAAAACAAAACTTAATGCTTTAATAAAAGCAAATATTTTTAGAAGCAATAGTGAAATAAGAAATGCATTTAAAAATCAAACAGGAACAGGTTATGCAATATTACCTATGTATGGCAGATTGAATGGAAAGCCAGCCAACTATGATGGAAAAACAAAATATGGAGATGCTAAAAGTTTAAATACTTATGAAAGAGGAGTAGTTGTATTTGGTAGAAAAGATAAATTTACAGAGCAAGACTTTTCTTACGATATTACATCAGGTGTTGACTTTATGTCTCAAATAGGAACTCAACTAGGCGAATATTGGGACGATGCAAATGAAGCTACACTAGTTTCAATTATAAAAGGTATATTTTCAATGACAGGAGAAGGAAATGATGATTTCGTAAAAGCACATACTTTTGAAATAACATCTGAAACTAGTGAACCAAAAGTAACAACAACTGATTTAAATAATGCAATTCAAAAAGCTTCAGGAGACAAAAAAGCAAAATATGCAATGGCTATTATGCACTCATATATTGCAACACAATTAGAAAATCAAAAGCTATTAACTTATTTAACATATAATGATGCAAATGGTTTAGAAAGACAATTAAATTTAGCACAATGGAATGGAAAGTTAGTATTAGTAGATGATGCTTACACAATAGATGAAGAAGGAAATTATATTACTTATGTGTTAGGAAATGGCGTATTTGATTATGAAGATTTAGGAGCAAAAGTACCTTATGAAATGAAGAGAGAAGCAGATGATGATAGGGATTATCTATATTCAAGAGAAAGACTATGTATAGCTCCTTATGGAATTTCTTATACTAAAAAATCACAAGCAACTTTGTCTCCAACAGATGAAGAACTAGCAAAAGGAGAAAACTGGGAATTAGTAAATGACGGAGATGCAGAAGAGAAAACATATTTTGATCATAAAGAAATTGCAATAGCTCAAATTGTTTCAAAGGTGACACCCTAGTTCAGCCACGAAAAAAGTAACCGTGGCTGTGCCAGATGGAGAGGTATTAGGAGTAGATGTGAGTTCATTACAAGAAATTGAAGTGAATGATACTAAAGTTTCAGGAACATCTAAATATGTTGAAACTTTTTCACAATTCGACAAAGATGCAGAAGGCAACTTTTTAGCTTTAAAATGTGAAGAAGCTACCAAAGGTGATACTATAGAATGGGAATTATCAGAAGCTAAAACTAAAGGTAAAGGAACATTAGATAGTGATGGTATTTTAGTAGTACAACTAACTTCTAATACTCAAACCGTAACTTTTAAAAACGGAGAAACAAGTAAGAAATTAGACTTAACAGGAGTAACATTAGCACAAAAATCAATGCCAGTCAGAACTGTTACTGAAATAAAAGCACAATTAGACAAATTAGGGATAAAGTATGATAATAAAGCAACAAAGGCAGATTTATTAACTTTATTACCACAAAAGGGATAATTGAGGAGGCAATGGAATGGAAGAAAGAGAAGATATAGATAAAATTATAGATGATTTAAGCGTAAATTATAGAGGCGATGAAGATGTACTACAAGATATATTAGATGAAGTTTATTCTATTGCCTTTAACATTTCTAGTAATACAGATAAAAAAGCATTATTTCCACATATTAAAAGAGCCGTAAAGGCAGAATATCTAGCTAGAGGCGGAGAAGGTATGACGGGAAGAAATGAGGGTAGTATGTCTAATCAATTTGAAGATATAATAAAAAAATTAGAAAATGACATAGTAAGAGCCAGACTAAGGAGGTTTAAGTAATGTTATTACGAGATTTAACAAAAGTATGGATATCTGAATATGAAGAAAAAAATGATCATCGGAGAACCTGATAAAAAGTGGAGATATAAATGTATAGCATGGCTTAATATGCAACAAGATGTAAACGAATTAGATAAAAAATCAACTGGAGAAGTAGACTATAGTATATATAAAGGAAGGACAGATAAGATATATGATATTCAAAAAGGAAATGGAATTTCTTTTACCGATATATCAAAGACAGATAAATTTGTTCCAGAATATAGAGTATTAGATAAAAATGAAATAGGTAATACTGTTGTCTATAGAATGGAGAAAATACAGTAATGAAATTAAGTTGTGAAATAAAAGTTAAACATAGTTATAAGAAGATAAATGATATTATAAAAAAGCTACCTAAAACAACAGAAGATATATTGAAGAATATAAGAGGATATGCAATAAAGTTGGAAAAAGGAAATAACAGCGAAGGTATATTAGTAGAAATGATAGATATGTCTAATAAGCAAGTAAAAGGGAGAATTTATGCAGACCCTAGTAAGTTTATGAGTAATGGAGTATCTTACTTATGGTTTGAGTATTTTGGAACAGGACAATATGCTGAACAACAGCACATAGGAAAAACAAAACATTTTATTGAAAGTGGTTATACAGAATGGTTTATTCCAGTTAATAAAGTTGAAAGAAAATTAAATTATCCTATTGTGACATTAAAAGGTATGCAATTTTATATTGCAAGGGGTGCTAAAGCTAATCACTTTATATCTGATGCAGAATTTAAAAGTAGAGAAGAAAATATAGATATAACAAAGAAAAAGTTAGAATTAATGTTAAAAGAGGTGTGTGGAAAATGAGGAATTTAAGTACAAAACTATTTAGTGATTTAGTATATGAAAAACTAGAAGAATTAAATTATAAGCAAGTATTAACAAATCCAACAACTGAGGATAAAGAAAAAGAATTGATAGAATTACATACACCTTTAAAATCAGCTAATAGGACAAAAAAGGCTTTTCCTTTACGTTCTACATTTCAAATATCTATAACATGTTGGAATGAAAAACAAAGGCGAGCAATGGAAATGACAGATGAAGTTGAAGAAAAATTACAAGAATATAATTTTGTGAGGACTAATACTAGTCCTGCAATATACGATTTAATATTACAAAAGTATGGAATTACAATAACGTTTGAGGTTCGTTATAATGCAATAATGGACTGTTTTGAACAAATAAGATAAGGAAAGGAATGATTTGAATATGGCAGAAGCAAAAACATTTTACGATGAAATGCCAGATGTTAGTACATTATCAAAACTATATTACTCAAAAGATGCTACTGGAAGTGATGTAACACAAATATGTTTAACAGAAAGTATTCCAGCACTTGAGGAACCACCAGAACAAATAACGGGAGGTGCAGTAGATATTGATTATGAATTTTCAAGGCCAGGTAAAACAAAAGCAGGAACAATAGAAGTACCAGTGTATTATACCCATAAACAACATAAATGGTTAAAAGAAATTGAAAAACAAGATGGATATTTCTTTGTAGTATATCCAAAGAATACAGCTCCAGAAGGAGAACACCCACTTGTAAAAAAATTTCAAGGTAGCCTTGTAACTGTTGGTGATGAACTAACAGATGAGGATTGGATAAAAGATACAGTAACAATATACAGAACGACAAAAGTGGAAGAAAGTTATGATGAATTTCCCAGTGCAGGTGAATAAAGTAATAAAAAAACGTAGTACAAAAATAAAAAAAGCAGAAACAGAAGTAATGACTTCTGAAAATGAAGAGCAAGAGTAAAATCTTGCTCTCTTTTGCAAAGGAGAGAAAATATGATATTAAAAACAAGTAAGCAAACAATAGAATTAGTATTTACTACAAGAAGGATAGTAAATATATCAAACTTATTAAAAGAAAAGAATTTTGAAGAATTATATTTTAAAGCAATGAATGAAAGCGATTTAGATGCATTGTCTAAAATAATATATACATTTGCAGAAGATCCTGAAAATGGTGCAAAATCTTTTGAAACAAGTGAAAAAGTGTATGACTTTTTAGATGATTATAAAAAAGAAAATGAGAAAAGTTATAATGATATTTTTAAAGAAATAGCAGAGGCAATAAATAACGAGGGTTTTTTCAAAACAAAGATGAGCAAAAAGGATTTCAGTCAGAAGATATCAAATCCTTTATCAAATATAGATATGAACAAAGTAATAAAAGAATCAACAGAAAAAGCAATACAGAAAGTAACAGAACAACAGGTAATATCTCTAACCTAGACAATATAATAAACAATTTAAAAGAAACTAAAACTTTAAAAGAAACGATATGTGCATTAGAACCTTTAGCATATTATTTTGGAATAATGCCTAAAGAATTTTGGAATAGTAGATATAAAGAAATATATCTATATTGTGAAATGCAATTTATAAGGGTTATAGAAGATTTTAAACAAGACGTAACTTTACAAGAAGGAGTAACAGACAAATTGCTACAAGGAGATAGTATGCGTAAAAAACCGAAAATAATTCCGTTAAGAAAGATGTTTAAAGAATTATTTAAAAAGAAATAAGGGTCGAAATATGTCGAAAAATGTCATTAATTTATAAAGGTTTACCTATTGCTTTTAATTAAAAATTATAATATACTCTTTTTATAAAAAAATAAAAGGAGGACTTATTATGGCAAATAATGAAGAAACAAACAAAAAACCAATTTATAAGAAAGTATGGTTTTGGATTTTAATTATTGTAATTGTTATTGGAGTAGTAGCAGTAGCAGGAGGAAAAAATAATACAAATATACCAACAAGTTCACGACAGGAAGAAAAAACGGAATATAATCAAGGTGAAGAAGCAATACTTGGTGATGGAGCAATTACAGTAACAAAAGTTGAAAAGTCTCAAGGAAATAGTTGGGATAAACCTAAAAGTGGAAAAGAATTTGTAATAGTAACACTTACTATAGAAAACAAAGGAAATAAAAATTTAGCATATAATCCATTTTATTTTAAAATGCAAAATTCACAAGGACAACAAGAGAATGAAACATTTTCAACAATAAATAACGATACTGCATTACAAAGTGGAGAATTAATACCGGGTGGGAAAGTTTCAGGAACAATAATTTTTGAACAACCAATAGGAGATACAGGTTTAGTTTTAATATACAATGATAGTATTTGGAGTTCAAAAGAATTAAAAATCAAGTTACAAAATCAATAGTAAGTAAAAAAGCTTTACAGAATAAATATAAAGATGCACAGAGATGGATTTCAGAAATATAAATAATTGTTAATAATGAATAAAAAATAAAAAAACTCTTACATGCGTAGGAGTTTTTATTATAGGAAGAAAGGAGGAATGAGCTATGACGGTTGAAGAATTAGATATAGTTGTACAAGCAAATGTAGAACAAGCAGTAAAAGAATTTCAAAAATTAATACCTACTGTCAAACAAATAGTACAGCAAATAACAGAGAATATAAATAAAACAGACTTGAAAAGCATTTCTGGGAAAGTAAACCAAGCAGTACAACAAGTAAAACAAAGAATAAAAAATTTAAAAGAGTCTACTAAATCTAATAGTATAGAATTAAAAGTAGTAACAGAAGATGCTAAAAAACAAATAAGCCAAATTGGAAAAGAGATAAATAGTTTGCAAGAAAAAATAAATGCCCGACAAATAAAATTAGATATAACTAATAATACTTTAGATAAGATAAGAGCAAACACAAATCAGGAAGTAATTAAAGAAATGCCAGATGCAGGAAACAAAAAGATAACTCAAGAAACTTATAATAGGTTAGATAATAATATTGATTATATGTCTTTGATTAAAGAAAGCGATAAATTAAATTCAGAAATAATAAGATATAATCAATTGTTAGATTCCGCAAAATTAAAAATGTCTGAATTAAGTAAAGAAACATCACAAACAGGGACTAGTCAAAATAAATTGACTAGTTTTTTTAGTTCTTTTAAGTCAAAACTAGATCAAGCAAAAGGAAGTGTGGGAAATTTTAAGAGCACGTTTAATCAAATTCCAAAAATAACTCAAAATATAACTAATAATATAAAAAATATAAGTAAGGGGATAAAAAATGGATTAAGCCATGTTTTAAAATATGCAGGTGCTCTTTTTTCTTTGCGAGGAATATATAGTGTTTTGAGTAGTTCAGCACAAAGTTGGCTATCTAGTCAAAATGCAGGAGCACAACAATTAAGTGCAAATATAGAATATATGAAAAATGCTATAGGAAGCGTATTAGCACCAGTAATTGAGTTCGTAACGAATTTAGTATATCAACTTATGAAAGCTATTCAAAGTGTTGCTTACGCATTAACAGGAGTAAATATATTTGCAAAAGCAACGGCTTCATCAATGAAAAGTACGGCTAATAGTGCTAAACAAGCAAGTAAATCATTGGCAGGGGTACACAATGAGATAAATAATGTATCAGAAAATGACAATGGTGGAGGAGGTTCGATAGGTTCAAATATAGATTTATCACAAATGGAAAATACACCAAGTTCTATATTAGACGCAATAAAAAGTGGTAATTGGGAAGAAGTAGGAAGTTTAATAGGAGAGAAAATAAACAATGCTTTAGCTAGTATTCCTTGGAACAAAATACAACAAACAGCAAAAAATATAGGCCAAAATATAGCAAAATTTTTAAATGGATTTATAGGTTCAACAGATTGGAGACAGATAGGAAATACATTAGCACAAGGATTAAATACGGCAATATATTTTGTTTATGAATTTGTTAGTACTTTAAATTGGAAGCAATTAGGAACTGCAATAAGTGATGGTATAAATGGATTATTTTCTAATATTGATTGGAAAACTGCCGGACAGGCGTTAAGTGACGGAATAAAAGGAGTTCTTAATACAATAGGAACAGCAATTCGAGAAATTGATTGGTCGTCAATAGGACAAGATATAGGACAATTTTTAACTACTATAGATTGGGATAATATATTTACAGAATTACAAGATGTTATAGCAGATGCAATAATTGCTTTAATTCAGACAGTATGGGGATTGCTTGGAGAATGCATTAGCAAGGCAGATTTAAGTTGGGAAGGTTTATGGAATGGTATAGCAACAACTACAGATGTGCAGTTAGGAATAACAGACAACATATTGAAAGAAGGTCTTAATAAGATACTTGAGAGTATGGGGTATAGTCAAGAAGATATAATATATGCATGGAACCATCCTTGGGAAGTAATTGGAATAACTTTTACAGAAATGTGGAACGGGCTTTCTCAATGGATTGGAGATTTATGGCAAGGAATATGTGAAACGGCGACACAGTTGTTTAGCAGTTTAGGAGAATTTCTTTCAAGCTTATGGCAGAATATATGTAATATAGCAACAGAGATATGGAACAATATAAGTAAATTCTTTTCTGAAACATGGAATTGGATATCTGAACAAGCTCAATCAGTATGGAACTTTATCGCAAGTTTTTTTACAGATACTTGGCAAGGTATTATGAATACAATAACTGAAGTATGGAATGCGATATGTGATTTTTTAGAAGGAATATGGGATTGGATAGTACAGACTATAACCAATACATTTAATAATATTAAAGACTTTATTCAAAATACATTAAATACAATATCAACAATATGGAGTAACATATGGAATGGGATTTCAAGTGTAATAACAAATATTTGGAATGGAATTATAAATACAATATCAGGGATAATAAATGGAATAAGAAATACAATATCAAATGTGTTAAATTCAATAAGTTCAATTTGGAATAATGTTTGGAATGGTATTGCAAATGTAGTTACAAATATATGGAATGGAATATGGAATAGCATTAGATGGGTAATAAATTCTATATTAAGTGGTATAGAGTCTTTTGTAAATGGCGTGATAAGAGGAGTAAACTTTGTTTTAGGAGGAATAAGTAATGTAGCAAATGCAGTAGGTTCTTTACTAGGATTAAGTCCAATTAATTTAAGATTAGGTTATATATCATTGCCACGATTAGAAAAAGGTGGAGTTTTATTTGAAGAAACAGCATTTATAGGAGGAGAATATTCTGGAGCAAGAAACAACCCTGAAATAGTAACACCAGAAAATGAAATGTATGACACAATGAAAAGAGCAATTTTAGATAGTGATATAGGCAATGGTAGTGATAGGCCTTTAAATATAATGATAAATGTAGGAAATAAAAAGTTAGGACAAATATTATTAGAGGATTTAAGGGACAGAAAAAGACATACAGGAAAAGACATAGAAGCTTTAGTAGGAGGATAAAATTATGTTGTGGAAAGTAAATGGAAAATTAATGAAATCACCATCTAGTTATGATGATGATATAGAAGATACTGATAAAGATAGTTATACATCTGTAACAGACGGAAGTTTAATAGATAATCCTATTGCTGTAGGAATGTTAAAATGCAATATGAGTTGGGATTATTTAACGGAAAAAGAGGCCGAAGATCTTTTGCAAGTTACATATCAAAATCCTTTAATAGTAACAATAAAAGTTCCAAGTGTTCCAGGAGGAATGCTTGAAAATGCAAAATTTAGAGTAAGTAAAAGAAAATCGAAAATGCATTATACAGGAGAAGATGAAGACACTTCCAAATCAACTTGGCAAGTGTCTTTTAATATGATGCAAAAAGAATTAACTGAAGCACAAAAGCAAGCATTAAAGGAGGCTAATTATGTATAAAAATGTAAGTACTAAATGGAATGAAAATATATTGAAAAATGTAGAAACAGTAATAAATATATATTTTGATGGAATATTAGTAAATCCAAGTTATATAACAGATTTTAGTTATGGAAATGAATTGTTTGAAAAAGATTTAGAATTAGGAAGTACGCCAAGCCAATACATAGAGCTTCAAATTCATAAAAAGGCAAATATTAAAATCCCTAAAATAATAGAGATTAAATATGGAATATTAATAAACCATGCTTTAACTGTTGCAGAAGTAAATGCAATGACAGTTGGAGACTTAAATGGAATTAAAGTAAAAAGCTTATCAAAAGACGATACTAATTTTGAAATGATTCCAATAGGCATATATAATGTAGATGATTATGATGATGAAGATGACAATGTTATTAATATAAAAGCATTAGATAATATGATAAAGCTTGATTTAGATAAAGGATATTATGATGCTAGTGAACTAATAAAAGAAAAAGGATATGCAACTTTAAAGGAAATAGCTCAAGATATATGTAATAAGAAAGGAGTAGAATTGCGGTTCTACTTCTTTTCTTAATTCTGATAAGCAGGTAGCAGTATACGACAATTCAATAACTGCTAGAGAATATATGGGAATGATTGCAGAAAGTGCAGGTGGATTTTGCTGTGCAGGTAGAGATGGCAAAATATATTTTAAAATTATTGGTGAAGATGAAGCGGAAATGCCATTAAAACTATTCAAAACTTATAAGTTTGGAGAAGAATATAAAATATCCAGAGTAGCTTATGAAGATGGTACAAGAAGTTTTAAATATGGTGATGAAACAAGGAATACTCTTTGGATAAATCAAGACAATATTTTTATTGTAGATGATGAGCAAGTAAGTAATATATATAACAAACTAAAGAATTTAACAATAAATAGTTTTGAAGGCACCTCAATAATAAATCCTGCGTGGGATATGGGAGACAAAATAATAATAGATGGAAAGCCGATAATTTATCAAGGACAAATGAAATTAAATGGAAGATTTATAGCTGACATAAAAAGTAAAATAAGTATAAAGCAACAGCAAGAAACAACAGTAAAAAAAGAGTCTCAAACTGCAATAAATAGAAAAGTACAATCTTTAATAGATCAAGTAAATGGAACAATAACTCAAGTAGTTGAAGAAACAGAAGAAAATGCTTCTAGGTTAAGCAAACATGAACAGAGAATAGACAGTATAACAGATACTGTGAGTGATGTTGAAACAAAATTAGAAAATGACTATTATACAAAAACAGAAACTAATTCGCAAATCAAACAAACATCTGATAGCATAACAAGTTCCGTTAACAAAAAAATTTCTACTGCAAAACAAGAGGCTATAGATAGTGCTAATAATGCTACTGACAACAAATTAGATAATTACAGTACAACAGTAGAGATGAATAGTGCTATTACTCAAAAGGCTAACAGTATAACCAGTGAAGTAAACAATAAAATATCTACAGCAAAAGATGAAGTTTTAGAAGAAGCAAATTCAAAAATAGAGCAAACAGCAGAAAGTATTAATTCAGAAGTTAGAAAAAAGGTGGGAAATGATGAAATTATTTCAAAAATTAATCAGTCTGCTGAAAAAGTACAAATTAATGCAGAAAAAATTTCGCTTAAACGGAAAAGAAATAGATTTGACAGGAGATAGTGTAACAGTTAAAAGCAATTACTTAAATATAGATAAGTATGGGAATGCATCTTTTTATGATTATGGAGTAGGTACAGGATCTTTAGAAATAATAGATAAAGAAGGAATTTATAAAACTTCTATAATTTCCGAAGTTATAAATCAAAAGGGATTTAATAATCATGAATCAAGTATTTCTGCACATGGAGCAAGCTTTGATCACACAATAGATGGAGACGCAAATGATTATGGAATTTCTATGGATATATCAGATCCTAATGGACAAGAAAATGTTGAATTATTTGTATATTCTGCAAAAGGAGGTTCAACAAAGATTACACCAGGTCAGATAATAACACCTCAAGTAAAAATATATGGAGCAGGAACTGTAATGCATGGAACAGCTGAAGGACATAAATATCAATGTAATTGGACAGGAAGTCAGTTACAGTTCTTTGTTGATGTTTCAAATGTAGGTACATTATCAGACGAAAGATTAAAAACAGATATTAAAGAAATAGATGATGACTTTATAAAAGCTATAAAAGAAGTAGAGATGAAACAATTTAAGGTGGCAAACAGGAACGGATTAATTACATTTGGTATTTTAGCCCAAGACTTAATGAGTGTATTTGAAAAATACAACAAAAATCCATTTGATTATGAAATAGTATATGAAACGCAGTATAGATTAGATGACGATACGATTTATTACGCAATTAATTATGAACAATTTTTAATATTAAAGGCAAAAGCACAAGAACAAGAAATAAAAGATTTACTAGAAAAAGATAAACAAAAGGAAGAATTAATACAATCTCTAATTAAAAGAGTAGAAAAATTAGAGGAGGTGGCAAAATGAGTGAAACAAAAGAAATGAAATTATTTAAACACGATAACCCAGAGACTAGCCAAGAGCTATTTGATATAAGTAAATCGTTGAATGAGAATTGGGATAGAATAGAGAATTATGTCGTAGGCAATGAAAAGTCGCGTATTGATTCTGAAAACGAACGAAAAACAAACGAAGAAATGAGACAAACAGCAGAAAACGAAAGGAATACAGATGAAGAAAAAAGAGAAGAAGCTGAAGACATACGTAAAACAAATGAAGAAAATAGAATATCAAAAGAATTGGAACGTTTATCGAATGAAGAAAAAAGGAAAGCTACAGAAACTTCAAGAATAGAGGCAGAAACTAATCGTGATACATCAGAACAGGAAAGAGTAATTAACGAAGAAGCAAGAAAGTTGGCAGAACAAGAAAGAGACAATACAGAACTTACTAGAGTAGAAGCAGAAGAAAGTCGTGAAAGTAATGAACAAATAAGACAAACTAATGAAGAAGAACGAAAAGCAGATGAATTAATAAGACAAACAAATGAGCAAAAGAGAGAACAGTCAGAAGAAGAACGTATAGTTGCAGAAGATGCAAGGGAGAAATACATTATAGAATTAAAAGGAAGAGTAGAAAATGGAGAGTTTAAAGGTGACCCTAATACATTAACAATAGGGAAAGTAACAAAAGGTGATGAAGCACAAGTAACAATAGAAGGAGATAGTCCTAACCAAATATTAAATTTTATTTTGCCTAAAGGAGATAAAGGTGATAAAGGAGATAAAGGTGATGTTTCTTTAGAACAAATGAATAAAGCAATTGCTGATGCAATTGGAAATTTGCAAGGAATAGATTATCAAGTTGTAGGAGTATTACCAGAAATAGGGGAAAAAGGAATAATATATCTATTGACTAATCAGGGAGAAAAACCCAATATATATGATGAATATATATGGATAAATGACGATTTTGAAATAATTGGTACAACAGAAGTAG
Source organism: uncultured Clostridia bacterium (assembly GCA_947626235.1). Lineage (GTDB taxonomy): Bacteria > Bacillota > Clostridia > TANB77 > CAG-508 > UMGS1663. Next base: position 18,466 of record CANQRI010000010.1, read on the forward strand.
ATTTATCACAATATGCAAAAAGTGAAGATGTAGCATCACAAATTAATACCGTAAAAACAGAGTTAGAAGGAAATATATCTAAAAATACTAATAAAACAACTGAATTAGAAATAAACGTAACACAAAATAAAACAGATATTACATCATTACAAAATTCAGTAAAAGATAATATACCAATAGGAAATACAATAACAATATCGCTAGATAGTTGGGTAAAAAATGAAGCAACACAATATTATGAATATGATGTACAAGATGAAACGGTAACTTCCAATACAAAAATAATGGGAGATTTAGATGTGGAAAACCAAAATAAGATAAATAGTAGAGGACATATAAATAGTTATGACGGCGGTTACAAAATAATATTAGCAGACAAGCCATTAGACGAAGTAACAATACAGATAACAAAATTAAAAGTGCAGGTGGTTTAGTATGATAGGAAGATTAAATCTAAATGGGATATCACTAATAAGAACTACAATATCAACTCAAACACAAGGAACAGAGACGACTGGTTATAGTGGGTATTCCACATATAGTACGCCAATGTATTATACAACAGGATATACAGGAGTAAGTACATATAATTCAGGGATAACAGTAACATCAGGATATAGTGGTAAAACAAGTTCAACCCATACAACGTCATCAAGATATTCAACAACCGATTATTCTCAATGGTACTCTGATTTTACTCCACGGAAATACTGGAATAAGTAGCACAAGTGGAACGAAGTCTATAAGTACAACTTCTAGTAGTTCAAAAACTGGAAATGTATATTATACAGGGACATATTATATTTCTAATTTATATACTGTTGCTGATTCCTATCTATCTTCAGATGGAAAATATCATTATAATTCTTATCCTCACAATAATAGTCGTACAGGAACTTCTTCATCATATACAGCTAATGTTGGTTCAAAAACTTATTCAAGTAAAAGTTCTTCCACTTCTAAAGCTCAAAATGCAACAGGTACTTATTATCTTACTGACAAATATACAACAAAGTATAATATATCCAAACAAATAGGAGGTAGTCAATCTACTACTATAAATACAACAAAAAGAAGTACGACTTATTCTTATAAAACAACAGCTACAGGTTATCGTTCTACAACTACGACAACGATTACTTCTGGATATTCAAGTGGTGCTAATTCAAGTGGTATGTATAATACAACAGCATTAACTTCATCAAGAAAAGAAGTTAAATCTTCTAACGTTTTTTCAAGTACAACAAATACAGGAATTTTATCTACAACTGCTTTAACAAGTAGTAGTCAACAAATAAATACACAGGGAACATCTTCAAGTAGTGTGGGAAATTTGTCTTCTACAACAGCGTTAACTCGCACAACGATGATAGATTCAACAATAACTACAATAACAAATATACTTAAAAAATAAATATAAAATGGAGGAATTAGAAAAATGATAGAAAAAGGAATTACAGTAGTAAGCCCAATGTGGGGAGATAGAGAAAAAACAGATAGAATGGTTTTTTCAGTAATACATCAATTTATCTCTTCAAAAAATCCTTTTAATATACATCTAGTATTAGTAGATGACTATATAGAAAAAAGAGGGCAAAATGATGAAAGTTATTATGAATATTATATTTCAGATGAATTTAAAAAGTTTTATGATACAGAACATATTAAAATAACTTTAATAAAAAATAAAGAACATAAATATCAAGGAGAAGGTAGAGAAATAGGTTGGAAAGCAGGAGATTATAATTTCTTTGTACTAATTGACTGTGATGATATGCTTGCACCAAATGCTTGTGATAGATTTTTAAACATAATAAATGAAGAAGCAAAGAAAAAAGATAGACGTCCAATAGCATGTATTCATGGTTTATTATATTCATTTGATACAGGAGGATATGAGCATAATATACCTCGGACATTCAATTTGGGTGCAAAGTAGATGTTATAATAGAAAATTTATTGAACAATATGATATTCATTGTCCAACTGGGAAAAATTCACGTCAAGGTGAAGACTATCCATTTATAAATCAATTAGATTATGCTATTGCTCATGACAACTATTATCAAGTAATAAAAGTTCCATATGAAGAGAATAAAGATTGTCAGGCAACTGCATTCTGGTTTCCAAATGAAAAATCTCTATCGAGACAAGACACACACTATTCACAACATTTATCAGGTTGGACAATGGGAAGTAGCAATATGATTTTAGATTTTTGTGAGGAATTTAACGATAAATATGGGTTTAATGATGAAGAAGACGAGGCAATGAAACAGAAATTTTTAAACTTTAACGTATATGCTTTTTATAATTTATTAGATTTTATGAAAGAAGTAGCTTCAACTGATTATAACCCATTAGAAGAAGATTGGTATGCATTGAGAGATAATGTTGCAAAATTAAGACAAAGATTAAAAGATAAATATTGGGACGAAATTGTATATTCTGATGTTGAAACAATGTTATATCAAGTAAAAAACTTTTCTGATTGCCATTTTTGTGAAAGTTGGATAGGAACATTTTATGATTATATGAACAATGATGTAAAACAATTAAAGATGAATTATAAAGAAATGACTGATTATTGTAAAAGTTTAAAGTTTGATGAGGCAGGACATGAAGAAAATTCACCTTATGTAAAGGCTTGGAAAACAAGACATTTAGAAAAGAAGGGAGAATGATACCATATGATTTCAGAACTTAATTTACCATTTAGTACAGTAAAAGATGCAAACATTACAAGTGAAGAACTTATAGAAATACTTAATTCTCAAAAAGAAAATAATTTACAAATAAACAATATAAAAAATAAATAAAGGGAGGAGGGAAATATATGCAAGAAATAATACAAAATTTACAATTTACCAATATATGGTGGGCTATTTTAGTTCCAATATTTTTTATAATTTTAGATGTAGCAACAGGAGTAATAATAGCATGGAGAAATAATGATTTTAAGAGTGCAAAAATGAGAGAAGGCTTATCAAAGAAATTTGGAGAGTTGGTATACATATTAATAGGTATAATTACAAAATTTGCTTTAGGAACAGATATAATATTATATTTTGCAGTAGGTTATATATGTTTAATGGAAATATCTAGTCTAGCTGAAAATTGTGATAAATTGGGAGTAAAAATGCCAGAAAAATTAAAAGAAAAATTAAATAATAAGGAGGAAAAATAAAATGATAAAAGAGTTGTTAGATGTAGCAAGAAGAGAAATAGGCTATAAAGAAGGAAATAACAACGATACTAAATATGGCAAATGGTATGGCTTAAATTATAATAGTTGGTGTGCCATGTTTGTAAGTTGGTGTGTAAATCAGGCTAAAATTAGTACAAGCATAGTACCTAAATTCGCAAGTTGCTCTCAAGGTGTAAACTTATTTAAAGAAAAGAATCAATTTAAAGATAGTAAATATACACCAAGAGCAGGAGACTTAATATTCTTTGAATGGAACGGAAATAAAGCAGATGGAGCAGACCATGTAGGAATAGTAGAAAAAGTAGAAGGAAATACTATAACTACAATAGAAGGAAATAGAAGCGATAAAGTAGAAAGATTTACATATAAAGTGGGACATTCTCAAATAATGGGTTATGGTACTCCTGATTATCCAGAAAATAAAGTAGAAGTAAACTTTTTAGACTATGCCTTATACAATGCTATATACGAAGATTTACAAAAAGTATTTAAAGGTGATATAAATTTTTTAAAATTGCATTATATTCAATATGGAAAAAAAGAAGGAAGAAGATGTTCATATGTATTTGACCCAGTATATTATTTAAATAAATATGCAGACTTGAAAAAAGCATATAAAAATGACTATGTAGGAGCCTATAATCACTATGTAGAATGTGGAATATCAGAAGGAAGACAAGGTTCAGAAATATTTGATCCTGTATATTATAAGGAAAATAATACAGATTTAAAGAATATGAACAATTATGAATTAGTAAATCATTTTTTGACTTTTGGAATTAAAGAAGGAAGAATAACATCAAAAGAATTTGACGTAAAAAAATATAAAAGCAATTATACAGATTTACAAAAAGCCTTTGGAAACAACTATCAACTTTATTATACTCATTATTTAACTAACGGGGAAAATGAAGGTAGAAAGTGTATATAGATTATAAAAAAGCATAAAAATATTTGCATAAAGTTTAAATTTTTCAATATATTCGACACACTTCGACAAATAAATTTTACATAATATGATATACTATATGTAGAGGTGATTGATATGAAAGAATTATATTTGGAATCTCTACGAAAGATAAAAGAAAATAATATCAAAAATGAAAAGGACTATATAGAATTAATGCATAAGCATTTAATATTAAACATAGAAAGCTTGAAGTACATAACACAGACTAGAAATTTTAAAAAGATAGTAAAGTTAGCAGAAGAACTAGTGATATAATTATTCTAAAAAAGATTATTACCCCAAAATTACCCAAAATCAGTATAATAAAATTAAAAAGTATTGAAAATAGCTATATACAAGCACTAAAAGAGCTCTAACAAGAGGAGCCAAAATATAGGGTTTTGAACGATATTTCAAAAAGTGTGAAATGTGTTCAAACCCTATTTTTTATTGACTTTCAAAACTTTAACTATTTTTCACAAGTCTTGAAATATGTTTCAGAATTTTTCGCAAGGCTGTACAAAGGCTGTACAAATTATGAAATTAATTTTAATAATTTTATTAGTTTATCATCTAATATTAGAAAATTTCTCAAAAACATATTGACATTGTGTCAAAGATAATATATCATGATACTGACAATGTGTCAGAGAGGAGAATAAAAATGAATCGTTTTGAAGAAAGCAAAGAAGTTTTTAACAAATTATTTGGAGAATTACCAGATGCAAATAAGGAAATAGATCATGAACTTATGGAAATTTTAAGAAGATTTATATTTGGAGATGTATTTCATAGTAGCAAAGAGCTAGATATGAAAGAAAGAGAATTAATTACAGTAACAATTTTAGCAGTATTACAAACCTTGCCACAATTGTCAGCGCATATAAATGCAGCATTAAATGTAGGAGCTACACCTATAGAAGTAAGAGAAACTATTTATCAGTTGGCACCTTTTATAGGGTTTCCACGAACATTAAATGCAGTAAGTACAATGAATGAAGTTTTTAAATCAAAAGAAATTAAGCTACCACTAGAAAACATGGGAACAGTAACAGATGAAACAAGATTTGAGGAAGGATTTAATATTCAAAATCCAATATATGGAGATGAAATAAAAGAAAAATATCCTGATGTACCAGAAATACCAAAATATTTAACAGAGTTTGGCTTTGGAGATTTTTATACAAGAAAAGGACTAGACATAAAGGCAAGAGAATTACTTGTATTAGTTGGTTTAACAACAATGGGAGCAGATACTCAAATAAAAGCTCATGTGCTAGGAAATATAAAAGTAGGAAATTCAAAAGAAAAATTATTAGGGGCTATGTTACAATGTTTGCCTTATATAGGATTTCCAAATACAATGAATACAATTAATATTATAAAAAGCCTTTAAGAAAAGGAGATAAAGAAATGGAAGTTAAATCAGCAGATGAAAGAAAAGATGAAATTATAAATGCTTGTGAAGAATTATATCAAACAAAAAGCTTTAAAGAAATAACTTTAAAAGATATAAGTGAAAAAACTACATTTTCAAGACCTTCTATATATAATTATTTTCAAACAAAAGAAGAAATATTTTTGGCCCTTTTAAAAAGGGAATATGAAAGATGGTTAAAAGATTTAAAAGATATATATACTAAAAATGACAAATTAGAAAAAGCAGAATTTGCAAAACAAATTGCACAAAGTATTGAAAAAAGACAGCAGTTATTAAAATTGCTTTCAATGAACTTATATGATATGGAAGCCAATAGCCGTATGGAACAATTGGTAGAATTCAAGAAAAGTTATGGAGAATCATTAAAATCAATAAAAAAGTGCTTGGACAAATTCTTTAAAAATATGAAAGAAGAAGAAAAAGAAAAATTTATTTTTTCGTTTTTTCCATTGATGTATGGAATTTATCCATATACTTGTGCTACAGACAAACAAAAGGAAGCTATGAAAAATGCAGAAGTTCCATTCAAATTTTTTTCAATATATGAAATGGTTTATGAAAGTATAATAAAATTATTATAAATTAGTGTAAAGGAGGAAAAATACTTAAACACTATTATCAATAAGCCTATGAATTAGGAAAAATATTTAAGAAAGAGGTAATTTATTATGAGTAAAGTATTAGTAACTTATTTTTCAGCAAGTGGTGTAACAAGA
>CANQRI010000011.1 GCA_947626235.1 uncultured Clostridia bacterium
GTCGCCTTAATCATATTAACATTGTTTGGAAGTACAAAAAGACAAGTTTCTTTTATAACAGCATACTTTGAATATCCGCCAAATTGAGTTACTCCTTCTCTTTCACGAGAAATACGATTTGCAACAATATCACCAACTTTTACTTTACAACATTTTGAGCCAATTTGCAAAACTTTACCGATAAACTCATGTCCTCCTCTTTCTTCACTACTCCAAAAAAATCGTCCATCAGAAAATTCTCTTCTATCAGATCCACAAATTCCACAAGTATTAACTTCAATAAGTGCTTCATCAGGAAAAAAGTTCTGAATATGTAAATCTTTCTTTACCATTTGCCCCTTTTTAACCAAGCAAAAAGATTCATTGTTTCTAACACAAGGAATTTCTTCCCGAGATGCTACGAAGATATGAATGCCAAAAGGTTCAAACTCGTAATCATCAGTCATAGAATCGCTTTTATATACACAATCTCCGACAAACAACTCAGAAATTCTTTTATCTGAAACCCAAATTGTTCTGTCTGTTCTGTTCATGATAATAAGAGCTTTTTGACCGATATTTTCATTTAATGGTTTTTTTTCAATAAATATTAACTCGTCATTACTTGGCCAAATATTGCAAAACTTACCTTCTGACCTCAAAATTTCATACTTATCACGAAGTGATATTGCGTTAATAATCTCTTCCGTAAAATCGTACGAAATCTCTTCAACATCATTAGGAGTTGTTTCGACAACATGAGGTTTTTTCTTAAAACCATACTCAAATCCATAACTAATTTCAAAACTTGAAGAACATACGGCAACAAACATCATTCTTTGCTTATAAAGGTCTATATTTCCATTTACTTCAGTCATCAAACGTTCAGTATCATGATTATCTGGAAAGGAAATAAACTTGAGTCCCTTTTTTTGAAATCTGTCTGTTTGCTCTATAAACCAAGAATCATATCCATTCCACCATTTAGCAGAACTAAATATGTATTCAAAACCAGCGTCTGCTATTTTATCAATATTTTCAAGTGGAACCATAAAAGTTTCAGCAATAAAAATAACATCAGGATACATTTTACGTACGTTTTTTATCAGAACTTTCCACAAAATATCATCTGCATAGGCGGCAGCATCACAACGAAATCCAGAAAAACCTAAATCAAGATAATAATTGCAAATAGATTCAATATATTTGAAAAGATTAGTGTTAGAAATATCATATTTTAATTTCGCTGAATCCTGCCAAAAAATAACACCTCCTTCAGTATAGCAATATGCATGGCTTACATTTCCATCTTCATCATGTTCATACCAATCGTCATGTTTCCTTACCAATTCGCTATCATAGGCTGTATGATTTACAACAAGATCATAAAACACTTTCATTCCAAGTTTTTTGCAATAATCAAGATACTCTTTAAGTAACCGCTCTCCTTCTTTTTTTGAAACATTCCCCATAGATTTTGTGTCCCAGTCAAAATAATCTGAGATTGAATAAAGACTTCCAGAGGAACCCGTTTTGTTAATTGGATTTAAATAAATAGCATTAAATCCCATATCTTTAGCCTTTTGAGTAATTGAAAACCAATCAGAAGAACTAGAGAAATATCTCGTAAAGATATTATAGATTCTAAGATCTTCTTGCCCTTTTACACCGCAAAACCGTCTTTCGAATAATGTCCTACTATTATCTAACTTGATAGGTCTCGGCACAATAATGCCCTCCTTTCTAAAAATATTAACATAATTATAATGCAATCGTATAATTATGTCAATAATATTATTGTGTTTAATTTCCTAAAATTTAGCCCTAAAAACTAATTTTTTAGGGCTAATGTTAAAAAAATTTGAGGACATTTTCAAATTTCAAAAAATATCTATCTTAAATCACACTCATAACTTTTATCATCAATTATATCTTGAATATCTTCTCCATTATTCTTTGCAAATAAGAATTTACAATATAATGGTCCACTTCCTTTTTCTGTTATATCATACGTTAACTCATCTTGAATATTTTTTGTCCTTTCATCTACTTTTAATCCATATTTTTCTTGACATATTTGCGCCTTAAAAGTATACTTCCTGGAAGTGTTTTTTATACTATCAATATCTGAATCTCCACTACAAATTAAAAAGTAGAATTCAGGTTCTATATTTTCAAAAACTTTTTCATCAAAATCACTTTTATCTACATGAATAGGAAAAGAACTATCAAGACAAGCTTTATTTTTTATAATATTTGTAATTTCTTTTACTAAATAATCTTCTCTATCTTTTCTTTTATCTGATTTATTAAATAAATTATTTTTTAAAAAATTATTCCAGTCTTTTGCGTGTTTTCTTAACCCACTTTCACCACCAAGAGAATTTCTTCCAACTTTCAACTCTATTAAAGCCACTCTATAATTTTTAACATTTACGGCTATAATATCAAATCTTCCATATCTATCTCCATCATTTTGATTCTTTCTTTGTTTTGCATATTCCATATCTATACAAATCCAATCACTTTTTCCATTATAGCAATTTTTATTATTTCTATAAATAAGTTTACATTGTGTATCTTTTTCTAATAATGATTTACCATCATTTATATGTTTATCTATTCTATTTTTTATATTTTCATAATCATTTTCAAATTTTGTATAAGTAATTGAATGTTCAGTAGGTTCATTTTTACTTGTTGATTTATTTTTTGTTTTTTCTATACCTGCATATTTATCAGCAATATAAGCATTTTCAAAAGGACTTTTTACCTTCGCCATACTCATACCTCTATAATAAATATTTACATAGTTATTTCTTATTCCTAAAAATAATTCGTCTTTATCTTTATTTTCTTTGTAAAATTTAAACCAAGGTGAATATTTAAAACATTTTTCTAATTTTTCACAATCTAAGCCTCTTGTTAATTTCTTTTCTCCCATTATTTTTTCCTCCTATATTTTATATTTTTCTTCATCATTTAATAAAACAATTTTACTATTAAGCCCGCATATTGTCAAACACTTCTGGAGCCTCACTATGAATAGGAATAATTACTTCTGGACTGACTGTTTCACATACTTTTTTTATAGCATCTATATCTGCATGTCCACTAGTATGTAAAAATATACAATCTTTTGGTACTAATTCTTGTAATGTTTTATATTCTTCAAATTCTGGTTTTAAATATCCTTCCCAATTAGAATATATAAATTTATTTTTAGGAAATATTTTTAGCATTTTTCTTGCAAAGTTATTATTTCTTATTGGCATAACAAATCCTTTTGATTTCATTTCATCTATTAATTTATATGAATATTCTTCATATTTCCCTTTAAATTTATAATAATCACTTCTAGCAATAGAATCAATATAATCCAAAATTTTAGCTTGCACCACATCACATACAAAAATTCTATTTGCTTTTTTTGAGGCTTCTTTAACTGCTGCTAGCCTATCAATATTTGTGCAACTACAATACACAAAATTATATTTATTATCTTTAAAAATTTTCTCAGCTTTATCTTGTAACTGAAACTCTGTTAAAGTAGGCTCTTTTTCTCGTGAAAGAGTAGTACCTTCGCAAATCAAGCAATCTACTTTTCCTACATATTTTTCAAGTGCTGGTATAACTGATTTTCCTCTTTGACCATGTAATCTAAAATCTCCCGTATGCAATAGAACTTTACCGTCACATTCTATTTTTAACATATGTGCATTAAAAGCTGAATGGTCAACTTCAATTGGTGTAATGAGAATATCTCCAATTTTTATTTTATTAGGAATTTTATATGTCTTAAATTTTTTAACTCTTTCCCAGTCTTTTTCATCAATTACATTTGCAAATTCTAAACTTTCCTGAACAATTTTATATATTTCTTTCGATACTTCACCAATATATATTGGAATTTCAGCTAAAACTTTATTATATAATCCAATATGATCTCCATGATAATGTGTAATAATAACAGCATCAAAAGCTTTTGCTTCATTATTTGTTAACCCTGCTACATTAAGTTCTATATTTTCTTTTTTTTCCATACTAGGTAAGTTTTCTCCAATATCTATTGCTATTTTTGTACCTTTTTTTGATTTAATTTCTGTAACACAGCCTCCAATTTGGTGCGTTCCTCTATGTATTATAACTTCCATAAATTACTCCTTTCATATGGTTCAAAGATTTTGCCTTTACTTTCACATTTTACCTCATAAATTCCGATTCCATTAATCCTCCAGCTTATAACTGTGAATTTCTATTACTATATTCCTCTTTAACATTCTCCTTTAATATAGAAAGAAATGCAGTTATTGTAGTCATTATCATTTTTTTGTCTTCATTTTCTATTTTATTATATGCTGATAATATGGTTCTTGCATTTTTCATTAATGAAAGTTTTAAATCTTTCAAAGTTGTAGCTTTTGTTGAATTAATTATTTCAAAAACGATATCTATTACTTGTTCTCTTGTATGTAAATCCAGATTGTTTAGCCAACTTTTTATGGTTTTATTTATAAATTTGCTTCCATTTGTTACTTCCTTCAATACTACAAACTTTTTTCCCATTACTTGCCAAGAATATACATCATGCTCCATTACTCCTTTTTCTATACTTTGTACTATAATAAACTTTTCTTCATGATTTAATAACATTCCAAATATTGAATCTTGTGGTATATATGTTATAACTTTTTTGATTGCATCTCTGTATTCTTCTGTACTTGTTATGTCTTCATGAAATCCAGGACCATCATTATTATATACATTTATAATTCTGCTTTTGACTTCAGAATTTGCAAATATAGAAGCATATACTGCTAAATTTCCTCCTTTTGAATGTCCACCTACCCTTATTTTTTTATCTGGATATTTTTTTGCAATATTTTCTAAATATTTTTTTGCATCTATCTGTGATTTAAGATGGCTTTTGAAACTCATATTAAAGTCTTCCTTCCATCCAATTAAGGTATTGTCTGTTCCTCTATAAGATACATAAATTGTATTATCTGGTAAAATTATCGTAACTGCAGAGAATTGTTCTTCCAGCTTCTTTTCTGTTTTAGTTACATTTTCTACTGCTATCATTTCTCCAAATCTTCTACTTCGTCCAATTTCTGGGAAAAGTTCTGCATCATCTTTCCACAATATTTTCAAGTTTTCTTTATTCATTTTTTCAAATTTCTTACCTAATTCTTTAATTGATACTACTTCTTTTTCTTTTATTAAGCTGTCTAATGGGAAATATGAAAATCTATTTAATATCAAACTATCTATTTCATTAAATTCTGATTCGGCTATGCTAAGGTCGCCTCTCCATTTAACATAATCAATAATATTAGCCATCTTATACTGTTTCTCCCCTTTCTAAATTCGTATATATTTTACCATATATGAACAAATTTACATATATAATTTTATAAATAAAAGGCATATCTATATCATCTATTATCTTTTATAAATTTCTTTTTAATATATCGCTTTCAGTCATACCAGCTAATCTAAGCCCCTCATATGTATAAAAATCAGGCATTTTATCTTTAGACTCTGTTTTAAAAATATCATATGCATGAACAAATAACTCTAATCCAATTTCTCCTTTTATAAAACTACTTATATCCTTTAAGATTCTATTGTTTCCAGTAAGTTCATCTTCGTAATATTCAAAGCAATCATAATCCATTTTATGATCATTTACAAATTCAGTTGAATCTTCTCCACATAAATAATATCCATATGCTATCATATCTGAAGAATCATAGTTTCCTTTATTTAAATAATCTTCTAAATCTTCTCTCCAAGTAGCCAAATAATCCAATACAAAAATTTCATTGTAATCTCCATAATTTCTTATAGATTTACTTTTGGTTATAAGAATATCTCCCTTTTTAAATGGTGTAGGTATATTTACGAAAATCATATCAATATCTAAAAATTCATCATTTTTTTCTTTTATATGATTTAATATAATCTTTTTATTTTCAACAAAATATTCAGCTACAATGTCATTTTTTTTGGGATTAAAATATTTTTTTGTAATGGTAAACGATAAAGTATCGTCATATTCTTTAATATAACTTTGAATATCTTGCATTACTTCCTTATATGTTCTAAAAGTATGTTTTAAGTCTTCTTTGCTACTATATTCTAGTGTTGACTTATTATATTCTGTCCAAGTATATATACTATCTTCATTTTCTTGAATTAACTTTTCTTCTAATATTTTTAATCTTTTAATTTCCTTTTTAATCAAAATTTTAACGCTATTATAGTGATTACAATTTATTCTTTCAATAACTTCCATATCTGGATAATTATTTATTAAATCATTATATTTGTTTATCTTTTCTTCGATACTAATTCTATTATTTCTAAAAACTAGAACTGCTAATTCTTCTGTGTTAAATTTATGCTTTATTTCCCTACAATAATCTCCTATTGCTCTTGAATTTATAAGATTATAATCATCGTTTATTTCTTTATTTTCTTTTAATATTCCTCTTTCGAACATTTCTAAAATTATTTCTAAATCTTGAATTTTATCATTATAAGTAGGGGCATATTCAAATTCTTCATTACTTTTATGAATTTCCAGCAAGTCATATAATCTATTCAATTCAGTTTTAACCTGCCTTTTACAATAATAGTCTTTAACATTTAAATTTGATTTAACTTTAAAATATGTTTTATAAAAGGCTTTTGGAAAATGCACTTTATACCATGCAATTTTAAAAGCTAAAATAGTATACTGTATTGCATGTGCTTTTGGGAACAAATACTTTATCTTTTCAGCTGAATTAATATACCATTCTGGAATTTTATGCTTGCGTAATATTTCTTTATATTCATTCCACTTATCATTTAATTCTTTATATTTATTTTGAATATGTTTCCACAAGCTTCTTCCGTTTGCTGGTTTTCCTTTTCTTATAAATTCAACTATATCAAATGCAGTATTTTTTTCTATTCCATTTTTTAATAAATAATTATATATATCCCCTCTATTAGAAATCACTTCATCTACTTTTTTTCCATCTTCACGAATTAAGCTATCTGCATTATAAAGCCATGTACCTGAACCGTGAAAAAGTGCAGAAATACAAGCTAAATCATTAAGATTTTGTGGTTTTGCAATTTCTATTAATTGCTTAACAAATTTTGCATCGAAATCTGGTATTCCGTTTATGCTAATTGGATATGATGAATCATTTGCATGTAAAAATATTTTTAAGGTTTCGGCATCTTGTAAATCTATCGTTGAAGATTTTATGTTTGTTTCTTTTTCTAATTCATATATCATAGTTAGAGTGTCATTGTCCAATAGGTCAAATTTATATAAGTTGGATAACTGGTGATAATCTACATGAGTTTTTATAAAACCTTCACTATCAAGTTCTGTTGGGCAAAAATCACTAGTATCCATATTGTATGGAATTATACATATTCCTCCTGGATGTTTTTTAGTAACTCTCTTTATTCCAGTTAATTTTCTTATTATTTGAGATTTATCAAAATCTCCTTTTATTTCATTTTGTTTTATAAAATTGTCACAAAGTTCTTCTGCAGTTTTTTCCATTAGTGTGCCTGTTGTACCTGCAAAAATTATTTTATCTTTTCCAAATCTTTTTTCTAAATAAGAAATTAATTTTCCTTTAATTTTTGGAGAAAAATTCAAATCAATATCTGGCTCTTGGTTATAATTTTTTCCAGCAAAAATTTCAAATGGTAAGTTATATTCAATCGGATTATAAATTGTAATTCCTAACAGATATGCTACAAATGAATTAGCAACTCCACCTCTATTACCAACTTCATATCCTAATTCATTTGATTTTTGAACTAATTCACTAGCAACTAAATATATATTTTGAAAATTATTTTCTATAATTGAATTTAATTCCAAATCTAATCTTTCTTTTATATCTGTTGGAAGATTTTTACCATATAACATATATGCCTTTTTATAACATTTTTCTTTAATAATACTTTTTGAATTTTCTATTTGTGGATAAAATACATTTTCGTATTGTAACTTTATATCATCAATCATGTCTGCAATTTTATTTGTGTTATTTAAAATTATTTCTTCAGCATTCTCAATATAATAAAAACTATTAACTAACTCATCTGTAGTTTGGAAATAATTATTGTCTCCCTCTTTTATGTTATTAGGATTCTTGTAGAAATTTAATATTTCATTACAATTATAATCATCTTTATTTATAAAATTACATTCCGAAGTTCCTATAAGAATTTTGTTGTATTCATTACATAATTTATGTATCTTTTGGTTTGTACACCTATTGCTTTCATTTGGCTCAATTCCAATAAAGTCATAAAAATCAAATATTTTACTTATATTGAAATTATTAATATTTTGATAAACTTCGCTTTTTCTTCCAATTGAAGCATATAATAAACCCTCTCTATATTTAATTAAATCATTTTTATATATTATAGGTGTTCCTTTAATTACATTTTTATATGCTTTTGAAATTAACTCATATAAATTTTTTAATCCTTTTTGTTCCCTAACATAAATATATATTGTATATATTTCATCAAAGTCTTTTGAAATTTTAAAATGTAATTCTGAACCATATATAATTTTAAAATTTCCTGTATAACATTTTAAACATTTTTTTGCTTCAAAGAAACTTTGTGTGCTATCAGTATCAGTTATAGCAATAGCATTATAACCACGATTTATTGCTTCATTAATGTATTCTTCTACAGAGTTAATTCCCTGTAATTTTGACATTTTAGTATGACAACATAGTTCAACTCTATTATTCATCTTTTACCTCCTTTAAATTATTGCATTCCCAAGCTTACAATATTCTGACATCCATTCTAATTTTATTGTATCAACATTGCCGTCATTATTTTTAGCAACTATAACATCTGTAATATTACTACTGCTATTTTTATTATAGTAAGAATCTCTATACAAGAATAATACCTTATCACAATATGTCAAAATTCCACTTTCAGAATCAGAAAAATCAGAAACGTATGGCTTTTTATCTTCCCTACTTTCCATTTTTCTTGATAATTGAGATGTTATTATTATTGGAACATCTAATTCTTTTGCTAACATTTTTAATTTTTTTAGAATTTCTTTAATTTCATTATCTCTACTTAATAATTTTTTCTTATCAAATTGTATAAGCTGAAGATAATCAATTATAATAAGGTCTATATCTTTTTTTAATTCGTGAGAATTGTTACAAATATCATCTATTGTATACGGTGCATTACTTAATATATATACTTGTTTTTGATATTGCTCGTATAATTTAAACTTATCTACTTCACCCATTGAATTAATTATACTTAATTTGTTTTCAATACTTTCACTACTTTCCTCTAGGCTAAAAAATAATACTGCTTTATTTTCTTTTATTGCCATGTTGCTTAATATATTTTGTACAAATGTAGATTTTCCCATTCCTGGTCTTGAAGCAATTACAATTAATTCTCCTTTAGTTAATTTAACAATGTTATCTAAATCTTTAAATGTTGTTTTCATCGCTATCTCCTTTTTTATAAAATTTCTTATATCTTTTGCTTTATATTAAGTATGTTAAAACAATTATATAGAAATTAATTTTTTTATCAATAGCATTGGTCATATAATGTATTAAAACTTTGGAATAATCCAAAGTTTTACTTTACTTTTTTATTTTTCAGTTGAAATTTCCTTCAATTTATCATATTTAACCTCATCTTTTGGATATTCTTCTACTTTTAAGCCAACTCTACTTTTCATAAATTTTGAAGTCAATATCATAAGTATTACAAATAAAGCACCAATAGCTATCATACAATATGCTGTTTCCATTCTATCTAATAAAAATGAAGCCATTATACCAAAAATAGCACTCATTATACTTCTTAAAAAATTATTTGCTGTAAATATTTTCGTATCAATTTCTTCATTAGTAAAATTACTTAAATATTTTTCTATTATAGTATAATAAATTCCAGAGCACAAATATCTCACTATAAATAATATAACAATAATTAATATCACAATTTTATATTCTTTTGCTAATATTCCAAATGCCCCTCCTAAAATACAGCCTAATGTAATAACCGTTCCTAATATTGTCAAAGACTTGTTTCTATATAAATTATGAAATCTTTCCTGATTTTTTGCTCCTATTGATGACATTACTCCTAAAACTGCAAATAAAATTCCTAAATATCTAGCCGAAACCTCTAAATCCTCCATCATACTAACTTCATAATTATTTAATATTGATAATATAGCAGTCATAATAGAAGAAAATAAAATAAGACTTTTTACTCTTTCTGATTTTAATACAAAAGTAAAAGATTCTTTAACTTCATTAAATTGATTAATAATATGTACTTTTTCTTTTTTCTCCCTTTGTACTGGTTCTATAAATTGAGTAGATAAAATAGTTACTAAAACTAAAGTAGTAAGTGATAAACATATTGGAATATACGGATTAACTTCATATAAAATTCCCGCTAATATAGTAGAAATAGCATTTAAAATATAGTAACTAGACATCCCCTTTGAATTCAGTTTTGCAAATATTGCACTTTTCAATTTAGTTGGAGGTATAGATTCACTAAGTAAACTTGGTTCTGCACTCTCTTTAATAGCAAAGGACAGAGCACTTAAAATTTCTGCAATAACTAAATTAAATAAATTTTGACTAAATATAATTACTACCATATACATACAGCTTAAAATGTTTCCTACGATAATACTATTTTTTCTTCCTAAAAATTCAATAATAAAAGTAGCTGGAATTTGTGAAAAAATAGCAAATAAATAATAAAAAGAATCAATTAGCACAACATCTGCAGGATTAATTTGTTTTACTTGTGTTAAAAACAAAAAATTAATTGTATAAAAGAATAAATAATCCCAACTAAGCTTTTTATATGTTGGAAAAAGTTTCATATTTCGTTTTCTTATCTGTGTTTCTTTTGTTTGCTCCATTTTTTCTCCTTTTCATAAGTTAGTTCACAATGATTATACCATATATTTATAAACGGATAGATACATTTTTAAAAAATAATAAAATTGTAATAAATTTGTAACAATTTACTACTAAAAAATTCTTATATACCATTTGACTTTTTTCGTAGTTATTATATAATAACATCAAAAGGATGTGAAAACAAATGATTAATAAAGATGATAATCCAGATTTTTTAAATTCATTTTTAGATTATTCAATAACAATGTTAAATAAATCTCCAAATTCAATAAAAGAATATAACTATGATTTATCAATGTTTTTAAAATTTATGAAGATGCACTTTAAACTTACAAATGAAACAGATTTTAGCAAAATATCTATTAGAGATTTTAGTATAGAAACATTAAAACAAATTACGCTAGATGATATTCATTCATTTGTATATTATTTAGCTATTGATAATAACAATAAGCCTGCTACAAGGGCTAGAAAAATTTCAACTATTAGAATTTTCTTTAATTATTTAGTTACAAAACTTAAGTTAATTGAAATAAACCCTGCTCAAAATTTAGAAACACCAAAGAAAGAAAAACGTATTCCTAAATATTTGAGTCTAGAAGAAAGTGAAAAATTGCTAAATATTACTGCTAATGATGAGAGTAAAAATAAAGAAAGAGATTTTGCTATTATTACCCTATTCTTAAATTGTGGCATGCGTTTATCTGAATTAGTTGGAATAAATACCAAAGATATTAGCTTTTCTGATTCAAGATTAACTGTTATTGGTAAAGGTAATAAGGAAAGAACAATTTACCTTAATAGTGCTTGTATGGACGCTATAAAATCTTATATCGATACAAAACCTAAAGAAGGAATAAAACATGATAGTAAAAATTCTGATAAAGCTCTATTTTTAAGTGAACGTAAAGAAAGAATTAGTAATAGAACTGTGCAATATATTGTAGATAAAGAGCTAGAGCGAGCTGGCCTTGATACCAAAAAATTTTCTGTTCACAAATTAAGACACACTGCAGCTACTTTAATGTACAAATACGGAGAAGTTGATATTAGAGCATTGCAAGAATTATTAGGCCATGCAAGTATTTCTACTACTGAAATTTATACTCATGTTGATAATGATCAAGTTAGAAATGCAGTAAATAGAAATCCTTTAGCCAATTTTCAAAATGTATAATAAAAAGGAGAAATTAATGAAATGCCCCTGATTAGTATATAAGAGTTATGGTATATACTTTATCGAAGTTCACTTCATTAATTTCTCTTTTTTATATCATCAAAATATCGCCATCATTTGGAAACTTTACAGTATCGACATTTCCCGAATCATAATCTCCTCTATGTATAGCATAAAAATTGCAATTAGGGTAATCTTTATATAAGTTTTTATAATCGTCTAAACCTATATGAGTATTTCCCGTTTCAAACATCGTTACATCAGAAAATAAATAGTCAGATACCTTGCACATTTTATAATAATTATCACAAAAAGTTGTATCACAGGCATATGATATTTTCTTTCCGTCTTTCTCTAAAATATATCCATTTACTGGTACACATTCTCCGTGTTTTAATGATAATGCAGTTATTTTAAAGTTATCAGCTATATATTGTTCTCCATCTTTTAATTCTATAAATTCTACATTATATTTACTTTCTATATTTGAATATTTATTTATATCTCCATTACCATGAGTAAACGTCATTAAATCTATTACCTTTTGTTTCAACCCAACTGGACCTATTATAATTAATTTATTTACTGTTTCTTGTCTTATATCTCTTCCAATTAAAAGTCCAGGTATATCTAAAAAGTGATCTGCATGAAAATGTGATATTGCCAAATAGTTTATAGCTTTAGTATAAATTTTAAGTTTATCTATTTGCTTTACAGTCCCCATACCTATATCAAATAATATATCATCTACCAGCATGCTAGTATTACATCTTGTAATTGACCCCATTGTTCCTGTTCCTATAAAATTTATTTTCACTATTATAATCTTCCTTTCTGCTACCTTCTAAAATTTTAATTCTCTTTTGCTTAAAGAATCTATTCCATACATTACATATATATCATCAGCTGTGCATGATACAGTATCTTTCATACTATATCCTAACAAATTCAAAATTGAATTTAAATCTTCTTCATCTTTTCCTTCTAATTCCATATATGTTGGAATACCTGGCCAAGTATCTATATCAATTTCATGCCCATTTAACATATATGATGTTCTTTTCTTTTCTTGATAACTATGATAAGAATAACCAAGTTCTTCTAATATTTCATTAGTTTCTCTCATAGATGGCACCTCAATTTCTGTTTCAAGCATTTGTTGTATATTAGAACCATCATCTGCTAAAATATGTTTTACAGCTAATGTTGTTACATCATTGCTTTTTCTTAATCTTATCCATTTTTTAGGATTATTGTGAAATTTTTCCAAAAATGCTTTTAATTCCGAATTATTTAATATTTCTATAAAATTCTCTTTTTTTAGTATATCTGAAATATTTTCAGTATCTATTATATTTTTTAGTTCTTGCTTTTGTTCTGATGTAGTTAAATTATCTATATCAAAAAATAATAATTTAAATTTTGCTATTGCAATTTCTGTATCTATTTCCTTTTCAGGATGATTTATTAATATTAAATTATCAATATATCTTGAATATATTGTTGGCGTATCGTATGTATAAAGATATTGATTGTATTTATTTATAAATTTTCCACCATTTGCCTCTATTCTACTTATTAATTCTTGTTCATTGATATTTAACACTTTTACTTCTAATTCCATTTTTCCCATAGCAAAATTCATCTCTTTCTTTTTATATTTTTATTAATGTATTTTTTTATATTATTTTTGGTTCTAATATTTCTGGTAAATGCTCCTTGCATAATTTTTTTGAAATCATTGCTGTACCTCCAAATAAATAAAATAATCCAATTTCTGAAATTTTATTAATTATAACTGGTATATCTCCTACTTCTTTACATAATGCTATGGCTTTTTCTGGTATTACTTCTCTTGCCACTCTTATTTCCCTACCATCTTCTGTAAAACCTACCCACATAGTTTGAATTGACCTTACATATGAATTATTTTCATCGAGTTCAAGCTTAATCCAATAATAATCTTCTCCTTCTTTTATTGGATTAGATTGCATTTGTTTATATCTATTAAACAATGATGTAACATCTTTTGGAAGATATTTAGTTTCAAATTCATCAGTTAAACCTAATATGTAATCTGTAGATATATTAAATTCTTCTGATATTCTTCTTAAATTATATACATCTGGTAAGTTTTCTCCGGCTTTCATATCTTTGTACAGTTCTTGGATTACAAAGTATCCTTTGCGCAAATTTTTCTAAAGTCAAATTGTTTGCTTTTCTAATATTTTTTATTCTCTTCCCTATAATATCCATTTCAAGCACCTCCATGTTGTATTATATATAATTTAAAATTTTTTTAAAGAGACAATTGTGTCCTATTATTAAATCTAATTCCATATATCTCCGTTAATAAATTTAGTTAAAGCCATAACAAATGCATTTTTTGTCAAATCTATTCTTGATACTTCATCTTTTGTTAATAAGCTAATTCCACCTTTTCCTTTTGCTAAATCTTTTCCACTAAAAATTTTATCCATAACTTTTCCAAGTTCAGTTTCTTTTATTTCATCTATGTATTTATTAGGAATTGGAAAGCCTTGACTGGTTCCTATACTTTGTAGTCCTTCTTTACTTTCCACCACTACACAATTTATATCTATCCATTCTCCTAATAAATTTGTAATTCCAGCTTCGCTTGAAACATAAAAATCTGCTTGCATATTATTACTTTTAGCATATTCTTTTAAGTTTTTTACTCTGTTTTTAGCTCCTTGTAATATTTCTTCATTTACTGGTTGGTTTCCAACATCAGAACTTACTGGTATTCCTTCTATTTCTATGTTATCAAAATATTTTTCAAATGCTTGTTTTGCCCCTTCTATTTTCCCTGGATTTTTTGTTCCCATTAATATTTTCATTTATTTTTACCTCCTTTTATAATTTCATAATATTTGAAACCGGCTCGTCTAATATTTGAGCAACAAACTTATCTAATTCTATATAATTTTCAATTTTTATACTTTTACGATTACACAGAATGTTAAAGTTTTGTATATCCTCTTTACTTATATAATCTGTCATATAAAAACCATTTTTTAAATAAAATTTTTCACGTCTTTTTCTTATTTCATAATCTTTTTTATTTTCGTTTACTTCATCAATATTTAAATAGATATCTTTTTCTTTATATAAATTTAAACACCATTTTAATAAATAACTACCATATCCTTTCGAACGTACTTCAGAGTTAATAGCTAAATATAAAATAAATATCATTTCTTTATATTTTATTAAGTAAATAATTCCATAAACTTTTTCTTTATTAACTAAACAGTATAATTCTGTACCCTTGCTTTTTATCATTTTATTTAAAGAAATATATCTTTCTTCCTTTGAAAATGATTCTTTATAAATGTTATTTACTTGTTTATAATATTTTTTATTGAATTTTATAACTTTCATTTCTCCTAATGCTTTTTGAGTTAGCCATAAATCTCCTTCTTCAAATCGCACTTATATTCCTCTTTCCCTTTTTTTGCATTTCAAATACTAAAAATTCAGCAGGACTACTTCTTATTATTAAATTTTTATTATTTTCTTTTTTCAATTATTTTTTTCCTAATTATTAACCTTTCTAATACCTTTGTATGCTTTATATTGTGAAGCTTTCATACCTGACCAAGTTTTATATATTTCGTTTGTTAGAACTGCAAATTCATAGCTTTCTGTTATTCCATTTTCTTTCCATATATCTGTTAATTTATTTCTATCTAATATTCCTTTTAATCTAGCTTCAATCCATTTATCAGAATAACCACGATTTCTATAATAATCTATTGCTCTTTTTATTGCTATTTCAGGATCAAAGACTTCATCAATTCTTTCTTTTCCCATTTGAGCTAGCCATAATTTAAATGGTTCAGCTCTATTACTCGGTACTGATTCAACAAGGCGTAATATTCCTTGTGTGTTTAAAACATCTGTATTTCTCATTTTGCCATCTTTCGACTTAAATTTGAAAGTGTCACAATTTGTGACGGTTTCATTTCCTTCTTTAGTCATTCTGTATTTTAAAGTTCTCCAATAATGTGATGGATCAGGACTGTCAGTTAATGCTTTAATAACATCAACCACACTAAAATAATAATCTTCTTTTTCAGCATCCCAAATGCTTCTGATTTCTTTTCCTTCAAAAAGATTTGAAATAGTTTCTAATTTATTACTTTGCAACAAGCATCTTCCTTTCTTAATTTTATGTTATATCACATTCTACGCGAATTCTCAACCCATTTTTGCAAAATCTTGTTCAGTTTTCCATTCTTTTCTATTTTATTAAAATAAGAAAATAAAAAATGAAAGTAGATTTTCGTGTCTACTTTCATATTACCTCTTCATGTATATTTTGATTTCTCACTGTATCAACGATTATATGACTTTTTTGTGTTTTTCTTAATCATATCTACTACATCGGGTTTAATACTTCTATTTATTTTATGTTAATGTTTTTTCTTATTTTTAACATTTTTTCTAATTGAAACATCTAATCTTTATTTTCAGTTTCTAATAATAATTTGTCAAAGTCAGATTGATAAAATCTATCTTGTTTTATCCTATATTTTTCAAATTCAATTAGCGCTTTTTCTTCAGCTATTTCGTGTGATATCTTTCCTGCATCTTTTAATATATCTCTATCATCTGCTAATAAATATTTATCTATTCTATTTGCCCAATCTTCCATAGTCATTGGAATATTTCTTTTAGCTCTACCTTCTGCTAAATCCAAAAAATCTTACTTCTATTCCTTTTTCTTTTTTTTGCATTTCAAATATTAAAAATTCTGCTGAACTGCTTCTTATTATTAGATTTTTGTTATTTTTCAATAGTTTTCTTTATTTCAAGTACTGATACACACTCCACATTCGACGTAAAAGGAAACATATCAACTGGCTGAATTTGCTTTATATTATAACTTTCTTGCAATAACTTAATATCTCTAACCATTGTAGCAGGGTTACAACTTATATAAATTACTTTTCTTGGTTTAACTGCTAAAATACTTGAAATAGTATCCTCATCAATTCCTTTTCTTGGAGGGTCAACAACTACTACGTCTGGATAAACTTGCTTTTCTTCTAACAATTTAGAAAGTACCTTTGGAGTATCTCCACTTAAAAATTCTATATTATTAATTTCATTCATTTTAGCATTTTCTTCTGCATCTTTAATTGCTTGCTCAACAATTTCTATTCCATATACCTTTTTTACATACTTCGAAGCAAAAATTCCAATAGTTCCTATTCCACAATATAAATCAAATAAAATATCATCTTTTCTCAATTCTGCCATTTCTAATGCTATGCTGTATAATGCTTCTGCTTGAACTGGATTAACTTGATAAAATGATAGAGGTGAAATTTTAAAAGTATAGTCTCCTAAAATATCATAAATATATCCGTCTCCCTGAATAACAACGTTATCATGACTTAATATTACATTTGTGTTTTTAGTATTAATATTTTTAATAATAGTCTTTACATTATAAGTTTTTACTAGCATCTCTACCAATTCATTTTCTTTTGGAATTTTCTTTCCATTTATTACAAATATACACATAATTTCATGTGTTCTAATTCCTACTTTTATTACAATATGTCTAAATAATCCCTTTTTCGTTTCCTCATCATAAACAGAAATTGCATTCTCTTTTATAAATTTATATACCAAAAAAGCTATTTTTTCTGCCACAGTATCTTGAATTAAGCAGTTTTTCATTTGTATAACTTCATGTGTACGTTCTGCAAATACTCCTATAACAGGCTCTTTTTTCTTATTCAAACCTATTGGATATTGTGCTTTATTTCTATAGTTATATGGATTTCCCATTCCAAGTGTTTTATTTACTTTTATTTCTTTAGAGTTTTCTAATGTTTTGTTAACTAAATTTTGAACTATGTTTTGCTTTATATTTAAAGTTTCTTCATAATCAATATGTCTCAAATTGCATCCACCACATCTTTTATATGTACTACAATCTGCTTCTACTCTATATGGTGACTTTTTTATTATTTCAATAATTTTTGCATACGCATGAGATACTAATACTTTTAATATTAGTACTTTTATCTTTTCGCCTTTTATGGCTCCTTGCACAAATATTGTAAAATTATCAATTTTCGCAATTCCTTCTCCTTCAAAACCATTATCTATTATATCTACTATATATTCCTCATTTTTCTTTACAGGTACTTGCATATACTTTACCTCATTTCTTCTATATATTTTATTTATACTATTTCATCATAAAATACTAAAAATTACAAGTATTTTTATATTAAATTTTATACAATTTTTTCTAAAATTTATTGTTTTTTATAGTCATAGTATTGACATTTCCATAAAAAATGTGCTAATATAAATAATGTATTAATTATGCGGATGTGGCGAAACTGGCAGACGCGCTAGACTTAGGATCTAGTGGGAAACCGTGGGGGTTCAAGTCCTCTCATCCGCACCATTTAAATAAAAAAGAATGAACTATGTATATATTGCATAGTTCATTTTTTATGAGTCATTTTATTGAACATAAGTTGAAGCTTTTGGTGGAGTCTTCCCTTTTATTACATTATGGTAATAATCATAAGTCATAGGTGTTTCATTTTCATCTACAAACTCTGTTTCTTGTAATTCAAGTACAAATATATAATGAGTATTACAGTCTATTTTTTCAATTACACTACATTCCATATAAGCAACAGCATTTTGAACTACTGTAGGCACTTCATTTTTTCCAATTATATGCTTTGTATTTTCTAACTTATTTATTTCTTTTCCAGTTCTAAATCCAAATTTACCAATTTGCAACATATCTGCTTTTTGCGATAATATTGATATATTGGCTTTCTTACTTTTTTCTACTAATTCAGTAGTGTAATTTTCTTTATTCAATGCTACTATCATTTTAGGCTTTTCTTCTGCTGTAATTTGTGTTACCGTATTTACAATGCACCCTGAAAACTTGTCATCACTTTTTGAAGTTATTATATATAAGCCATAGTTTAATTTATTTAATGTTAATTTGTTCATATTAAATTCCTTTCTTTTTTATGCTAATATGCATAGTACATGAAAATTTTTACTTTATTATTGTTGTAATAAATTTTGCATTTCATCTCTTAAGCTATTTACAAAATTTTTATTATTGCTTTCAAATTTTTTTGGTACAAAATTTTTTGCTTTTTCTAAAACTTTATCTAAATCTTCAAACCTATCTAATTTTAAAATATAACCATTTTCGCTAAAATTATCCAGTATTTGTAGTTGATGATCATTAACATGCTCGCCATATTGTTTTAGCCTTGCTCCTGCTATAACTTTTTTATTGTTTTCCAAAGCCATAATAATAGAACCAACACCTGCATGAGTAATAATTATGTCTGCTTGTTTTATATATTTTTCAAACTCATCTATTGGTATATATTCTAGTATTTTAATTTTTTCGGATTTATATTTTGTAAACCCAGCTTGTACAATAACTTCATCTTTAATATTACCTCTTATTACTTGTTCCTCCACTGCCTTTATTAAACGTTCAAAAGGTTTATCTTGCGTTCCTAATGTTACAAAAATCATATTACTTACCTACTTTCATTAGTAAATCCAGCCAAAACATTTTGCCTTTGGATATACTTTTAGCATTTCGTCCCACTGCACTATAAATGAATCTGCTAAAAAGTATAATAAACTTCCTGTTTGTGTTTTTGTAGTTCTATTCGCAAATGTTTCTATATATATAATTTTACTACCTAATATTTTTGCAATACAACACATTGGACCTGCAGTGTGAGTTCCTGTAGTTACTATTATGTGAGGTCTTACTTTTAAAAATATATACAAACTAATAAAACAATTAGCAAGTAAAATAAATGCATAAGATATTGGCGTTTTTTTAGTTCCATATAATAAAAAGTTGAATTTTTTACCATACTGCTCTTTTAAATTCTTGTTAGACTCTGTTTTTTCCGTTACAATATGATAATTACTCTCATTAAATAAAGTCTTTAACTGCATAAGCTCACTAAAATGTCCTCCTGTACTAGAAATAAAAAGTACATTTATATCTTTATCTAATTTAATTTTTCTATCTTTATTTCGTATTTTTCTATATATTTTTATAACTATTGTTACAATAACACTACCTAATATTACGCCTAAAGTATCAATGCAAATATCTAAAAATTCCCCACTTCTACCGGGTATAAAAAGCTGATGTATTTCATCACTACAAGCATATATAAAGCCAAAGAACACAGAAGTTACACCTGATTGATAAAATGACCTTTTAAATGTAACCATAAAGTTCATTAACCATAACCCTAACAAAGTATAAATAGAAAAATGGGCAACCTTTCTTACTATTGGTTGCATTACATTGTTTTGAAATTCTATTTTTTCTTCTTCCGGCATATTTCTTATTGCTGGTATTATTTCAGATATAAATTTTACTACTCTTCCGACTGGTATTACTAGAGTCATCAGCTACTTGATTGGAAAAGTTAAATATTGCAATACAATTTAATATTATTAGTAATAAAAAAATCAATCTTCTAATTTTCATATAAAGTGAATTCCTTTCTTTGCTTGCAAAGTATAAATAATTTATATTCTTTGCATATAATAACATTATTTATAATTCTTTTCAATAATTCTTTACATTTTTGTATTTAAATTATATAATGAATATATTAGGAGGTAATTATTTTGAGAACAAATGAAACAAATAACACACAAAAATCTGGCAGAAGTGGTAAACATTCTGCTAATTCATCAAATACTAGAAGTAAAAAAACTTCTAAAAAGCGCGAAACTGTACAAAACAATGATTTGCAAAATGGCAAAAACAAAAATAAAAAGCATAAAGGTAAAAAAATTGCTATTATTGTGCTAGTTGTAATTCTTGTTATTCTTATAATTCTAGCAATTTTATTTGCTGTAGCATTATCTTATATAAATGAAACATTAGGTAAATTAGATTATGATACTTCTATATCAGAAGAAGACATTGTAGTAAATACCAATGTTGCTGAAAGTATTTCAAATTATAGAAATATTGTTCTTTTTGGAATTGATGCAAGGTCTGATACCTTCTCTCTTGGTAATAGAAGCGACTGCATAATTTTAGTTACCATAAATAATACAACTCATGATGTTGCTCTTACATCTGTATATAGGGATACATATTTAGATATTGAAGGCCACGGTCTTGATAAAGTAACTCATGCATATTCATATGGTGGTGCATTACTTGCAATGAATACACTTAACAAAAACCTTGATTTAAATATAAGTGAATATGTAACTGTTAACTTTGATACTGTTAAAACTGTAGTTGATAGTATTGGAGGAGTTACGGTTAATATAACTAGTGCAGAAGCAAGTTCAGGAAGTATTCCAGGAATTTCTAGTGCTGGTAAATATAATTTAAATGGTGAACAAGCTTTGGCATATTCTAGAATTAGAAAAATAGATACAGATTATCAAAGAACAGAACGTATGAGAACAGTTTTAACAGCTGTATTCAGTAAAGTAAAATCTATGGACATTGGTCAATTAAATAATTTACTAAATACTGTATTACCACATATAAGAACTAATATAAGTCAAAATGAAATAATAAGTTTAATGCCTCAAGCTTTATCTTTTAATATTAATAATAGTGAAGGTTGGCCTTATGAAACAAGAGGTAAAACAATGGCTGCATGGTATGGAATTCCAATTACACTAGAAAGTAATGTTAAAAAGCTTCATGAAAAATTATTTGCTAATGAAGATTATGATGTTTCAGATACAGTTAAACAAATTAGCAATGCTATTATTCAAAAAACAGGATATACAAATTAGTAATATTATTATTCACACAAACAGAATATACAAATTAAATATAATATTAGCCCTCAACTTTTCAGTTGAGGGCTTTATTTTACATTCTATCTGGCATTTGTATTCCAAGTAAGTTTGCTCCTATTTTTAAGACCGTTCCTACAGCATAAGTTAAATATAATCTTGCATCTTGTACCTTTTTATCTTCACCAATAATTTTGTTATTATTATAAAAACTACTATATGCTTGACTTAAATCTATTAAATACCTTGATAATATTGATGGTTCATTTTTTAAAGTTGCTTCTTTTAAAATACTTTCAAATTCATACATTAATTTTGATATCGTAAATGAATCATTATCATTTAAATTTGTTAAATCTATATCTTTTAATTCTGGAACATAACCTGCTTTTTCTATTACACTTTTAGTTCTTACATAAATATATTGAACATATGGACCTGTTTCACCTTGAAAGTTTAGCATAACATCCCAATCAAACACTTCATCTTTTATTCTATTGTTTGATAAATCGTTAAAAATAACTGCTCCTATTCCTACTTTTTTAGCAACATCTTCTTTGTTTTCAAGGTCTGGATTTTTTTCTTCTATAATTTTTAAAGCTCTTGAAATTGCTTCATTTAATAAATCTTCTAGCTTTATTATATTACCTTCTCTTGTAGACATTTTTCCTTCTTTTAGTCTAACCATTCCAAAAGGTACATGCTCTAAACCATCTGTATATTTTGTGTCTAAACCTAATAACTTTGCAACTTCAAATACTTGTTTAAAATGCAAATTTTGCTCGTATGATGTAACATATAGTGCTTTATCAAAATCATAAGTTCTAGCCCTATACATAATTGCAGCTAAATCCCTTGTTGCATATGTTGTTGACCCATTTGTTTTTCCAATTATGCATGGAGCAATGTTTTCACCTAAATCTATTATTCTTGCACCTTCAGACTCTACTAATCTTCCTGTTTTTTCTAATATTTCTACAATTTCACCCATCTTATCTGAATAAAATGCTTCACCATTCCAAGAGTCAAATTTGCTTCCTAATATATCATATACTTTTTGAAACTCTTTTAAGCTTAATTCTCTAAATCTTGTCCAAATTTCTACACAATATTTGTCACCATCTTCTAACTTTTTAAAGTTATTTCTACATTCCTCTAAAACGCTTTCATCTTCTTTGCATAACTCGTTTATTCTAATGTATATTTTAGTAAGCTCATCTATTGGGTTTTCTTCTACCTTATATTCGTTGCCCCAACGTTTATAGCCTTCTATTAATTTTCCAAATTGAGTTCCATAATCTCCTAAATGATTTATTCCTATTGTATTGTACCCTAAAAACTTATATATGTTATACAATGCTCCACCTATAACTGTAGAACGCAAATGACCTATATGAAAAGGTTTTGCAATATTAGGTGCAGAGTAGTCTATAACTACAGTTTTGTTTATAGTCTCATTTGGTTTTCCAAAATTTTCTTTTTGTATATCAAATCTTTCCAAAACATCTTGTACTACAGATATTGAATTTATATAAAAGTTTATATATCCTCCAACTATTTCTACTTTTTCTATAAAATTTTCATCTATTTCTAATTTATCTTTAATTTCATTCGCTATAATAGGTGGAGCTTTTTTTAATTCTTTAGCAAGCCTAAAACAAGGAAATGCATAATCTCCCATACTTACATCTTTTGGTATTTCTATATAACTTTCTAATTCATCTTTATTTAAATTAGTAGCCTTTGCTATTTGCTCTGCTATTACACTTTTAAAATTTATCATACTAAATTTCATTCCTTTCGCTAATACTTTCTGCATTTTATCATATTTTATTACTTTTGTATAGTACAATTTTCAAAAGTCTCTTTATGATTATTCCTAACCATAAAGAGACTTTGAAATTTTAAAACTTAAAAAACTTATTGAGCAAAATGAACATTTTGTACTCTGATGAAGATCTTACGTAAATTTCATAATATGTAAGCCATTGTCTTTTTACTTCATCTGGTATATATGCATATGCCGCATTTAGATATACCAAATAGCGATCTCTAAATCTAGTCATCAACTGTCGAGTTTTCTGACCATACTTTTGTTCAAACTCTTTTAATTTCCACCTTGCTTGAGATCTTTGAATGCCCCTATTTTCCAGTTTTAATACCTTATCATTTGTGTTAAGTGGTAAATTTAAATTCCGAATATCCTTCAAATTAACTATTACCATTTTCCCTCTCCTTAAAATATTTATTTTTTGAGAACTTTATATTATTACAAACAACATATTAATTATATCAAAAATTGGTAAAAATGTAAACCTTTTTTGTAAATCTGTGATATTTATTCTTATTAATTGCATTTACTTTACAGAATTGCATTTAACTTTTCATTTGACGATTTATTCTTATTTTACATTAATCTCCTAAATTTATTCCTATACTTCTTGCTGTTTTAACTAAATCGTGATCCATTGTAACTACTCTTACATTACTCTCTGCTGTTCCACCTTGTACAGCACCTATTTCTTTATTATTACCAACAACAT
>CANQRI010000012.1 GCA_947626235.1 uncultured Clostridia bacterium
GTTCATTCAAGCATAAGTTTGCAAAGAAACCAGAAGTAATAGATGGAAATATGAAAGCATTAAGTTTAAGCTTAGAACAAATTAAAAAAATACAATAAGAAGGAGGAATATTAATGAATATTGATAAAAACACACCTTGGCAAGAAATGACACCAGGTGGAACAATATATAATGCAGGAAATGCACGTGAATTTAAGACAGGTGATTGGAGAAGCGTAAAACCAATATATCTTAGTGAAAAATGCAAGCAATGTGGTCTTTGTTTTCCAGTATGTCCTGATGATGCTATTCCAGTAGGAAAAGATGAGTTAAGAAAAGATTTTAATTATGATTACTGCAAAGGATGTGGAGTATGTGCAAAAGTATGTCCTTTTGGAGCAATTGTAATGGAAGAGGAGGACAAATAATATGAGTATTAGAGAGCGTTTAAGTGGAAACGAAGCAACAGCATATGCTATGAAGCAAATAAATCCAGATGTAGTAGCAGCATTTCCAATTACACCATCAACTGAAATTCCACAATATTTTTCAAGTTATGTAGATAATGGAATGGTAGATACAGAATTTGTTGCAGTTGAAAGTGAGCATAGTGCTATGAGTGCTTGTATTGGTGCAGAAGCAGCAGGGGCAAGAGCAATGACTGCTACATCTGCAAATGGACTTGAATATATGTGGGAAATGATACAAATTGCATCTAGTTCAAGACTTCCAATAGTTATGGCTTTAGTAGATAGAGCAATTTCTGGTCCACTAAATATACATTGTGACCATACTGACGCAATGGCAGTAAGAGATAGTGGATGGATAATGCTTTTTTCAGAAACAAATCAAGAAGCATATGACAATATGATAATGGCTCATAGAATAGCAGAACATAAAGATGTAATGTTACCATTAATGATATGTCAAGATGGATTTATAACATCACATGCTATAGAAAATATTGAGCTTATAGAAGATGATAAAGTAAAAGAGTTTATTGGTACATATAAACCAGAGCATTATTTACTAAATAAACAAGAGCCTATAGCAATAGGACCAATGGATTTACAACCATATTTAATGGAACATAAAAAACAACAATCAGTTGCTATGGAAAATGCAAGAAAAGTTATAGCTGATATAGCAAATGAATTTGAGCAAATGACAGGAAGAAAATATGATTTCTTTGAAGGATACCAATTAGAAGATGCTGAATATGTTGTAATATGTATGAACTCAACAGCAGGAACAGTAAAAAATGTAATAGATAATTTAAGAGTACAAGGAGTAAAAGCAGGGCTTATAAAAATTAGAGTATTCAGACCATTTCCAGGAGAATTAATTGCCAGAGCTTTAGAAGGAAAAAAAGCAGTAGCTGTTTTAGATAGAGTACCTCTAATTAATGGAACAGGAGGTCCATTATTTGAAGATATTGTATCATCTATGTATTTAGAAAATATTCATATACCTACAATTAATTATTCTTATGGAATTGGTGGAAGAGATGTTACAGAAGAGCAAATTCATAAGGTTTATGAAGACTTACAAAATTTAAATGATATGAAAGAACCATTTAGATTTTTAGCATTAAAAGGATAAAATAAAATTGTAAAATTTAATTCATAGAAAGGAAAATTATTATGTATAATGTTAAAGAAGTAGTTGCAAATAAACCATCAAGATTTACATCTGGACATAGAATGTGTGCAGGATGTGGAGCACCAGCAGTAGCAAGAATGGTTTTACGTGCAGTTAAGGAAAATGATCATGTTGTAGTATCTAATGCAACAGGCTGTATGGAAGTTTCAACTTGTATTTATCCATATACAGCTTGGACTGATTCATATATACATACTGCTTTTGAATCAGCATCAGCAGCAGAATCAGGAGTCGAAGCAGCTTATAAATCATTAAAAAAACAAGGTAAAATACCACAAGACCAAGACACTAAATTTATAGTATTTGGTGGGGACGGTGGAACATATGATATAGGAATACAAAGTCTTTCAGGAGCAATGGAAAGAGGTCATGATATGACTTATGTATGTTATGATAATGGAGCATACATGAATACAGGAATTCAACGTTCTTCAGCAACACCTAAATTTGCTGATACAACGACATCACCAGCAGGAAGTGTTATTCCAGGAAAAATGCAATCAAGAAAAGACTTAACAGAAATAATGGTAGCACATCATCTACCTTATGTAGCTCAAACAGCAGCCTATCTAAATTTCAAAGATTTATATGAAAAATCTGAAAAGGCAATATACACAGAAGGAGCTAAATTTTTAAATGTACTTGCACCATGCCCTAGAGGTTGGGGATATGCTACAGAAGATTTAATGCAAATAAATAAATTAGCAGTAGAAACTTGCTATTGGCCATTGTATGAGGTTGAAAATGGAGTATATCATATTACATATAAACCAGCCAAAAAGCTTCCAGTAGAAGAGTTTTTAAAAGTTCAAAAAAGATTCAAGCATTTATTTAAACCAGGTAATGAATGGATGATAGAAGAAGTTCAAAAAGAAGTAGATTTAAGATGGAATGAACTTTTAGCAAAGGAAGAAATGACAAATAAGCAAGAAAGTAATATAGGATAATAAAAGTCATAAATTATTAAGATGAATTGTTAAAATTTGATAATAACAAATTCATCTTTTTAATTTTTTTATTGTATATAATGAAATTATAAAAAATAATAAATTTATCATAAAAAATTCATAAAAAAGCTTGAAAATAAAGCGAATTCGTTATATAATAAAAGTGTATGATTATGTTAATTTAAGGAGGATTACAATGCAAAAATTATTAAACAAACTAATGGCAGTAATTATAGCACTTATATTAGTAAGTAGTACTTTTATGCCTGTTATGGTTTATGCTACAAATACGGTAGGTCAAAATACCAGTACAGCAGAAAAAAATGTTGAATTTAATGCTACATTAAATGGAGAATATGATTCATCTTTAGATGTTAATTCAAAGGGAACCTTAGATATAAATATTAAAGTATCAGAAACAGGATATTTAAAAGATTCTAAGATTTCTTTTGGTAATAATAACTATCAAGTTGAAAATGTAGAAAATTCTAACATAAAAGCAATAAGAGATAATACTATAGAACTTGATGAAGTTAATGCAGGAGAGGCATTAAATATCTCTTTACCTATATTATTACCAAAAATGGATGTAATTGATACAAGCATATTAGGAAGAGATAGTACAATTACCTTAGATGCTATTTATGTTAACGAAAAAGGTAAAGAAAAGAAAATTTCTAAAACTTTAAATGAACATTTAGAGTGGGTTGCAGATTCTAAAGAAGTGGTAACTCAAGACCTTATTAGATACATAAAAATGGATCAAGGCAAAACAATGGTTAGCTTTAAAGTAAAAGAAGGAATAGAAGATAATAAGTTACCAGTAACAAATAAAAACATAAAAATTAATGTTCCTACTTTAGGAGATGTGAAACCAACAAATGTTATAGTTACAGGAGAAGGAATTGAATATAATTATGAAAATGATGTAATTACTATTAACAAAGTGAATACACCTAATCAAAATGGAGAAATAAGATGGAATTCACAAGATGAATATATTGTTACATATATTTATGATACACAAGTTAATGAAGAAGTCATAACATCATCTATTACAGCTACTTCAACAGTAAAAAACGAAGAGGTTGTTGGAAAATTAGAAAATGCAAAATATGAGTTAAATGAACAAACAGGAAGTTATATTGAAGCAGAAATATCTAGTGCAGAAGAAATAAATAAAGGATATATGTATACAAATTTAAAAAGTGATAGCAATAACTTAGAAACTGAGTTTGATATAAAATTAAATGCAAATATAGGTTATAAAGATACTACAGATATAATAAAAATATCTGAAGCAAGTGAAATGTTTAATGATATAGATGCAAGTAGTTCAATTATAAATAAAAAAATTAGAATAAACAAAGAAAACTTAATAAATATACTAGGTGAAGAAGGAACTATTAAGATTTTATCTACTGATTCAAAAGAAATTGGAGTTCTTTCAAAAGATCATTTAGAATTAGAGGTAAATACAGAAAACATTGAATTAGAAACAAGTAAAATACAAAATGAAGGAAATTTAGAAATTTATATCACAAAAGCAATAAAATCAGATATTCAGTACTCAAAACAAGAAATATCAAACTTTAAAGAATTTACATATATAGCAAATGTAAATGGATATAAAGATAACAACGAAATTTCTAAAAAACAAGTAAAAGCAGTTTCTAAATTAATTGAACCAACATCAATTGCAAGTATTGATGTAAACGCAGAAAATTTATCAACTATAATAAAAAATGAAGATGTTATTATAACAACTACTTTGGAAACAAACGATATACAAAAAGCATTATATTCAAATGCAAAATTAAAAATAACTTTACCAAAAGAAGTAAAGGAAATAAACGTTAAAGAAGCAGATCTTTTATATGAAGATGAGTTAAAACTAGAAAACTTAAAAGTAAATGGAAATATAATTTCATTAGAACTAAATGGAACACAAACAAAATACAATACACAAGCTACATCTACAGGAACAGTAATAAGAATTGGAGCAGACTTAACATTAGATAATTTAGCACCTAACTCTGAACAAAATATAATATTAGATTATTATAATGAAGATACTAAGGAGCAAAAACAAATACAAAAAAATATAAACATAATTGCTCCAACAGGATTTGTTACAACAAACTCATTAGAACTAAATGGAGAAAAGGTAACATCTCAAGAAAGCGATGAAAAGGTCGCAAAAATACAAGCAAATGATTCAGAAAAAGACGTTAAAGTAGGAGCTACAATAGTTAACAACTTAGGAACAAGCGTAAATGGAGTAACAATACTAGGAACAATACCAACTAGTGGAAATAAAAACGCAAACGAAATTGACCTAGGATCAAACTTCGATACAAAAATAGCAAGCGGTTTAAATGTAGAAAATGTAGAAGCAGATGTTTATTACAGTGAAAATGTAAATGAAAATTTAAATAGTTCAAATTGGACAAGTACATATTCATCAAATGCAAAAGCATATAAAATCGTTACAAGAGGAACTGTTGAAGAAGGAAAGGTAATGAACTTTGGATACAATGTAAAAGTTCCATCTAACTTAGAATATGGAAAAACAGCAAAAACTGATTATGCAGTTTATTATAACAATAATGCAGAACAAGGAAATAATCAAAATGTAGTAATTGCTAAGGCAGTTGGACTTACCACAGGAGAGGTACCAGTTGTAGAATTAACACAAGTATTAACAGACGCAAATACAGGTAAAGAAATAGATAAAGATGTTAAAGAAGGAGAATTTTTAACATATAAATTAATTGTAAAAAACACTGGAAAAGAAGTAGCTAACAACGTAAATATTTCAATCAACTTACCAAATGGAATAGCAAATACTAATTTAGAATATGAAATGACAGATATACCATATTATGAAATTGATACAAAAAATAAAACTTTAAACAAAAATATAGGTGATATACAACCTAATGAAGAAAAAACTATAGAATATAGATTATCTGTAACAAAAGTAATTAGTGGAATGGAAAATGAAGATACTTCTCTAAAAATTACAGCAAATGTTACAGCAGACAGATTAGAAGAAAACAGAACATTTGAAAGAAATCTCAATGTTGTAAAAGGTAGTATAGTAGCTACAGTTACATCAGATAAAACTTACAAAAGTCTAAAAAAAGGTAAAGTAATAAATTATTATATAAAAATAAAAAATGCAAATTATGAAGAAAAAAATAACATCAATGTAACAGTTAATCTTCCTAAAGAATTGAAAGTTAAAGAAGTTGTAAATAATAGTGGAACAGAATATAAATATAATGAAAGAGCTAATACATTAACATATACAAAATCTAAACTAGGAAAAGGAAGCTCTGATGGTTTACTTGTTAGTACAGAAGTATCAGATTTTAATGATGAAAAACAAATAAACATTAATGCAAAAATAAAATGTGATGGAATGGAAGAAGAAAATTTAGAAACATTACAATTTAACTTAGTAAAAAGTACAATCTCAGCTTCATTATCAAGTAACATAACATCAAAAAATATAAATGATACTGATAATTTAGAATATTATATTAATGTAAAAAATAACAGTAGTGAAAGAATAGATATACAAATTAATGATAATATTTCAGAAAATTTAAGAGTTACAGAATATGAAATAAAAGACAGTAATGGAAGTAAAACAGTAAAAACAAGCTCAAGAAACATTTTAACTTCACTTCAAATTAATAGCGGAGAAACTTCAAGGCTAACAATAAAAACAAGTCCTTATACCTTAGAAAAAGGAAGAATCGCTAACATAGAAAATAAAGCATCAATATTAGTTAATGATGAAACAATTGAAACAAATACTTTAAGCCATACAATAGTAGGAACTTCAAATACATCAGCAGGAGTAAGCACAAATCCAAGCGGAGAAGTAGGAAATGTAAAAAATGAAAATACTCAAGAAGGAACATATAAAATAACTGGAACAGTTTGGTTTGATGCAAATGGAAATGGAAAGAAAGAAGAATCAGAACAAAGAATGTCTGGATTAGCAGTAAAATTATACAACAAACAAACAGGAAAAGTTGCATTAGATGTTAATGGCAAAGAATTAACAATTACAACAAATGATTCAGGAGAATACTCTTTTGTAAATGTAGTTCCAGCAAATTATATAGTAATTGTAGAATATGATAATACAAATTATGCAATAGCACCATATAAGATGAAGGACTTATCAAATTCTGAAGACTGCGATTTTATAGTATCACAAGTAGATGGAAAAGAAGTTGCTTCAACTGATGAATTAGGAATTACAAATGGAAACTTATACAACATAGATTTAGGACTAATAAGAGACAAAATATTTGATTTAGATATTTCAAAAACAATTACAAGAATAACAGTTACAAATACAAAAACAGACACAAAATTATATGAATATAATAATTTAGAAGTTGCAAAAGTAGAACTTGGAAGTAAAAATATTGAATTTGCAACAGTTTTAGTAGAATATACATTAAAAATTACAAACCAAGGAACAGTTGCAGGATATGCAAAATCAATAGTTGATCATATACCAGAAGGAATGACATTTAGCTCAGAATTAAATAGTAGTTGGTATGTAGGTCAAGATAAGGATGCTTATAATACAAGTTTAGCAAACACAATAATTAATCCAGGAGAAACAAAAGAAATAAAAATAGTTTTAAGTAGAAAGATGTCTAGTGAAAATACAGGAACAGTTAGAAATTCAGCTGAAATAGTAACAGCATATAATGAATACGGTATATCAGACATAGATGCAAAATCAGCACAAACGAAGGACAAATCTTCAGCAGATGCAGTAATAGGAGCAGCTACAGGTAAAGAAGCAGCATCTATAACTGGAATTGCATTAGGTATACTTTCAATAATAGCTATTGCAATATATGAAATTAAAAAACACGTAATTAGTAAAATGTATAATATAATTTAGGAAAGGAGATAGGAATGATAATAAAAGGTAAAAAAATAAAAAATTTACTAATGATAATAATTATGTTTATTTTACTATCTTTAGGATCAACAGTATTTGCTGATACATATTTATTTACCTCAACTCCTTCAGAACCTTACGAATTTAATCCATATTTCTTTTGTATCAATAAAGGACAAGGATTAGGAATTAAGGATGTAACAGGAATAGACTTATCATCAAGATTATTGGAGTATGAGTCTAAAGAAACAAAAAAGGCAGAACAAAGTATAGCATATGCATTTTATACAGCAAGCCAATTAAATAACTGGGATGAGGTAACAATTCAAAAAGTTGTATGGGCTTCAGATCAATTTAAAGGATTACCAAACTTTGTGCAAGTTTTACTTAATTATAAAGGATATACAACAAGCCCAACATCTAGTTCAGCAATAGAAGCTAGATCAAATCAATATGCACAATTCTATTATGGAATACTAAATGGTGGAAACAAAATGAGTTTCACAACTGAAACAAACAATTCTAAAGTTTTAGTAGATCAAGATGCAAAAACTTATACAGTAGGTCCATATAAGGTTGATGTAAACACACCAGGATTATCAAATGCAGTAAAAGATGCAAAAACAATATTATATAATGAACTTTCAGGAATTAATAGTAAAAACTATCCAGGAACAACTCCATTTGCAACTTATGAAATAACTGGATTAGATGGAACTAATATTCATTTTATAGATAAAAGTGGAAATACTATTGAATTCCCAAACTGGGGAGAAGAATTTTACATTAGATATAATCCAACTACAGGAATAACAAAAATAAATCCAAGAATAAAAATAAAATATCAATCAAGAGTTGATTGTGATATTACAGTTTATGCAGGTAAAAAAGAAACTTTTAAAGGTACAGTAGAAGGATTATGGGTAAAGGAAGATGACTTTAAAGCAGAAGATTATGTAGGAAGCGGAACATTTTTACAAAACGGTAATGCAGGAGCCGAAATGGGAATAAAAAATCTAACTGTTACTAGTTTAGACAAAAAAGTAGTTAGTGAAAAAGTTGGTTCTCATTGGGATGCAAATCAAGGAAAACAAGTAGATGATTATGCAGACGTTACTTATATTATAGGATTTACATACACAGCAGAAATTGCAAATCCTGAGAAAGTACAAGAAGTAATTACTATAAGTGGTGGAATACATGGAAGTTACACTCCTGGTTATGAAATACAACAACCAAATTTAAATTTATTAAATATAAATCCAGTATATAGTGAAACTGATGTAGACTTAGGAGTAAAAGATATATCTGTTGAATTAGGAGGAAATGTTTGGATAGATTTACCAGGAATAAAAATTGGTGATTTAACAGGAATTAGATCAGGAGAAGATTCACCATTTGCCGGAATGCAAGTACAATTATTTGATGAAGGAAATAGTTTAGTTGCAACAACCACTACAGACAGCAATGGAAGTTATCATTTTTATAAATTAGATCCATTAAAAAAATACTATGTAAAATATACATATAATGGACAAATTTATCAAAATACATATTATAAAAATAACTTAACAGGTGGATATTCAAATGCACAAGAAGAAAATAGAGAGGGATTTAATAATAGATTTGGAAAAATAGATTCAACTCCAAATAATTATAAAGTTGGAAATGAATGGCATAAGGCATATGCATTATTATCAAAGTTAGCAAAAGAAAACGGAGAATATATAGCAAATGGTACAGATGAGAATGGAAATGTAGAAGCATTAACATATCAAGATGCATGGAATAGATTTTTAGAATTAGCAATTAACACAAAATCATATTCAGGAGCATATGCAGAACTTGAAAATTGGTTAAGATCTAAAGAAGTAGGAAATGCAGATGTATCAGGAGTTATAACATTTATACAAGACTCAATGATTACAGCAACAACACGAGCAAATGATCCATTAAAAGGAAACAATTTAGTAACATATCCAGTTTATAATCAATTTGTAGTAGAAGATTTAGACAATCCAACTGAAGAAATAGAAACAGTTACATTAGACAAAACATATTATTATTTATATACTAAAAAATCAGATCAAAGTAGATATGTAGACTTTGGAATATGTCTAAGAACACAGGAAGAATTATACTTACAAAAAGATGTTTATAAAGCAACAGTATTAGTAAATGGTAAAAAACATGATTATATGTATTCTAAAAAGAACCTAAATGATGATGGAAGTTGGAGCGTTGAAGTAAGAGCATCAGATGAACTATATAATGGTAAATATACATACTCAAGAGAAGTACGTAAATCAGAATACTTATATAACGGTTCAGATTCAGGATCATCTAACGCTAAAAACTTACAAGTATTTGTAACATATAGATTAGCAGTAAAAAATAGATCACAATTATTATATTCAAGTGTAAATGAAATAGTAGATTACTATGATTCAGACCAATATACATTTGACGGAACATTAAATGCAAACGGAACATACACACCAAAATCATATAATAATTATGATGAAAATGGAAATGTTACAGAAAGCTATGTAAACTCATATCTAGGAAGTGATGCAAAGGGCGGAAAAGCTGGAGAAATTACAATTAGTAATGAAACAAGCTTTGCAGATAGAGAAAAATCAAAACAATTAACAAATGGAAAATATAAATATGATTCATTATATATAACAGGAATGAAATCACCATCAGGAAGTGATAGATTAGCACCAGGAGAAATAGCATATGCATATATAACATTTAAAGTAAATAACGATCCTGCAACAGGAAAAGTAAAACTAGATCAAGATTTAAATACAGGAAATGTAACAATTGGAAAACGTAATATTGCAGAAATAAATGGATATTCAACATACTATAGTGAAAAATACACAGTACCAGGACATTTAAATGAAGATAATAGCAAAGTTGACACAGCAGTTGGAAATAAAGTAGCTGGAATAATTGATACATTATCTAACGCAGGAAGCTTAGAAGAAATTGACTTAACAGAAAATGGAGATTTAAGATCTGCAGAAAAGAATGAAGTAGAAAATAGACTAGAAATGGATACAGATAAAGCTCCAAACTTAAAAGTAGTAATAAGTCAAGATGATGACGATACAAGACGTATGTCAGGATATGTATTTGAAGACGAAAGAACAGTTACAAACGACAAGGCAGTAGTAGGTGATGGAAAATATAGTGATAATGAAAACAAAATTAATGGTGTAACAGTAGAATTAGTAGAACTAATACAAAACGTTGACAATAATGGAATATTCTTAGGAAGCTATAATGGAGAAAAAGTTTGGGGAACAAATATTTATGAATTCCAAGATAACCAAATTGTAAAAACAGATGAAAATTTTGATAGATACTTTAGTGGTGAAGGACTTTCAAAAGTAATTATAAAAGGACCAGGTATACTAGATGTTACAGAAGACAATATAGGAAAAGATAATGGGCAATATTCATTTAAATCTGTTCCAGCTGGAGACTTCTTTGTAAGATTCACTTATGGAGATAATATACAAACAGTATTATTAAATGGTGAAAATGAAGTAAATTCATTACTTAACCAAAAAGGTCTAAATGCAAAATCATATAATGGTCAAGACTATAAAACAACAAGTTATCAAGTAGAAGTTGACCAAAATTCAAAATATAATGGAATAAACGGATTTACAAATTACGATGTACAAAACTATAATAATTATGCAGATAAATCAGCAATGTATTATTATGATATAGGCAATAGTCAAAATGTACAAAATGTATCAGATGCAAAAGACGTATATAGTTATAGGGAAAGTGTAAACAATTGGTCAGCAGGAGCAAAAGATGGAACACTATTAAATAATAGAGCAGAAACATTAACATCATTTGAAAAATTAGGAACCTATAAATATGATAATGAAGAAGAACAAAGAAAAGCAGAACAATCAAAAATAAATGACTTAATTAATAATACAAAGATGGTTGCACAAACAGGTGTAATAGATACAGAGGTAGAATATAATACTAAATCAACTACAGGTCAAGGTACATCAAATAAACTACCATATAAAATAGAGGACCTAGATTTGGGATTAGTAGAAAGACCAGAAGCACAAGTAAAACTAAATAAAGAAATTAC
Source organism: uncultured Clostridia bacterium (assembly GCA_947626235.1). Classification (GTDB taxonomy): domain Bacteria; phylum Bacillota; class Clostridia; order TANB77; family CAG-508; genus UMGS1663. The sequence continues at coordinate 11,666 of CANQRI010000012.1, forward strand.
AAACTTTAAATTAGTATTATCAAATAATAAAACACTATTTGATACCACACAATCAGTTAATAACTTATATTTTGCAAAACATAGTGGACACTCTGCAAAATTTGAAGGATTTAGATTAGTAGGATATGAGATTGGAAAGAATTCAAAACAACTACCAGAATTAATTCAAGCATTCTTAGATGAAGAATTAATAGCAGGTGCATCTATAGAAGCAATTTATGAAATATCAGCTGAAAACGTAGGAGAAGTTGACTACTTAGATAAACAATTCTATTATACAGGAAAAACAGCTAATGCAGAAGATGTAAACAATGTTTCAACTACAAATGTTAAGAATGTTATAGATTATGTATCAAACTTATCAAGGTTTGAAACAAATTACCAAAATGTTGATGCAAACTGGACAGTAACAAATGCAAACAATTTAATTAGCTCAACTAAACTGAATGATACAAAGCAATCAATAACAGACGAAACTAAAATTGATGAAGATATAGTAAATAGAGAATATATTGAAACAATATCAACATATAATACTCTAATTACAACAGATAAATTATCAGGTAATTTATTACCATCAATATTAGGAAAAGACAACTCAGAAACAAAAACAACATTAGTATTATCAGCATTATTATCAGATAATGTAAATGAAAACTTTGTATATAACAATTTAGCTGAAATAGTAGCAACATCAAATTCACAAGGTAGAAGAATGCAATATTCAATTTCAGGAAATCAACAAATGTCAGATCAAAGTTTAGGAAATGATGCAAGTGAAGAATTATATACAGCAATTGATTTAGTAACACCAGAAGAAATTGATGCAGATAGTGCTCAAAAAATAGTTATATTACCACCACAAGGTGAAGACAAAAATATACTACCAATAGTTCTAACAAGCTTAGGAGTTGCATTCATCTTAGGAGTTGGAATAATGTTCATCAAAAAAAGAGTATAATTAAAAATATAACATAAAAAATGTAACATAGAAAATGTAACATAGAAAATGTAACATAAAAAATATAGCATAAAGAATATAACATAAAAAATTAAATATAAAAAAGACATGTTTTAAAAGTACCACTTTAAGAAAATGTAAACAGCAAGGTGCAAAAAACATGTCTTTTTTAAGAGGATTTAAACAGCAATGTACAAAAACACGTCTTTTTAATTTGTAAAAAAATCCTAGTTAACAGTATTAAAATAATCCATTATCCCATTATATATTCCCCAAGCCAGTTTTTCTTGATATTCATCTGTAATTAATTTGCTTTCCTCTTCTTCATTTGATAAGAAACCACATTCAACAAGAGAGATAGGTATTTCTACATGTTTCATTATATAAACATTATCCAATTTTAGAGGAACTCTGTTATTAGGAGTATTAATAGAGGTATTTAAATTATTTTGAATAGAAGTAGCAAGATTTTTGGAATTATCATCTCCTTCTTTAAAAAATGTTTGCCAACCAGAATATTTGCTTTCAGGTATTTTATTAAGATGAATAGAAACAAAAACATCAGCAGAAGATTCATTTCCAATTTTAACTCTATTTTTTATATCAGAAACTTTTTTTTGAGATATAGTTTGAGAATCCAATTCATAAATTGCATTTGAATCATATCTTGTTAAAATAACTGTAGCACCACTACTTTCTAACAGCTTTTGCAATTTCAAAACAATTTTTAAATTAATACTAGCTTCAGTAGTACCATCTGAGCTAGATGCTCCTTCATCTGGAAGTGCTTTTTTATTAACCCTAATTATTTAAAAATTAAAGATAATTTTTACTGTTTTATCTTCATAAACTTCGATTCTTTCTATTAACATTTTCATTATTTTATTATCAAGATTTTCTGATGTTTTAAAATTTTTTATTATTTTTAATAAATTTTCATCAGATAATCTATTTTTATTCTTTTCTTCTAACAATTTTATTTTTGCTAAAATTTCCTTTTCCTTTTGCTTTAATATTTTATATTTTTCTTTAAATTCTTCTAGTTCAATGCTTTGCTCAATTTTTTTATTGTATAATTTTTTTATATCATTTTCAATTTTTATCTTTAGATTCTGATTTCTTAATAATTCTTTGTATTTTTCATCACTTTTTCTATATTTATCTATTATTTTATTTTTAGCATTATCAATTTTTATATCTTCTAGTCTTTCATTTAGAGATTTAATAACAATTTTATTTAAAGTTTCTTCAGTAATGGTATGCCCTTTATCACAGATATTTGGAAAGTTGTATATCATTCTACATTTGAAATACCAACTCTCTTTAGGATTTTTTATTTTTTTATTATGTGCTTTCGTTCTTTTCCTGCTTTTATATTGCATTCTAGCTTTGCAATGTCCACAATATACCAAGTCTTTTAGCAAATATTCATATTTTTTCTTTGGTTTATAGAATTTATCTTCTAACATTTTTTGTACTTCTTCAAATGTTTCTTTATCTATAATTGCATCATGTGTGTTTTCTTTTAATATCCATTTTTCTCTAGGTGTCTTTTTTACTTTTTTAGTTAAATAATCTGACTCATATTTATTTAATACTAATGCTCCTATATATGTTGGATCTTTTAATATTCTACTTATGCTATCATTCCTCCACTCATTTATTGCTACTTTTTGTCCTTTATATTTTTTTGGAGTATCTATTTTCCTTTTTGTTAATTCTTTTGCTATTTGTCCTTGTGAATGTCCTTTTAAATACATGTCAAAAATCATTTTAACATTACATGCAACTTTTTCATCAATAACTAATTTATATTTATCATCTTCGCTTTTTTTATAGCCATATGGTGCATAATGCTGAACATATTTGCCCTGTTCTTTCATATCTTTTATTACTGATTTTATTTTTTTAGAAACATCAGTTAAATATGATTGATTTACAATACCACGAAGCATTATAGTATCATCAATTTCATATCTATCTCCACTATCAATATAATCATTAACAGAAATAAACCTTACATCATTATCTGGAAAAAATATTTCTGTATAGTATCCTGTTTTATTTTTATCTCTAGTTAGTCTTGATAAATCTTTAACAATTACCATATTAATCTTTTTTCTTAAAATATCTACAATCATTTCATTAAATGCCGGTCTTGAATCTAATATTCCTGACCATCCATTATCTATGTATTCCTTAACGACATCAAAATTATTTTTTCTAGCATAACCTAATATTATATCTTTTTGTGCTATTATACTATTATTGGGATTATCATCTTCTTTAGATAATCTTAAATAAATTCCAGCTTTGTATGTTTTCATTACAATTTACCTATTACATCATATCTATAATTTATATAAATATTATTTTGTTTATCTATTTCAATATTATATATAAGTTCAGATAATTTTTCTGATGTCCATTCTTCTATATTAGATAACTTTGAAATGATTGCTATTAATTCTTCTTTAGTTATCGTAGGCTTTTCTCCTTTTTGTTTTAGCAAATTATTGATTTCTAATTTTAATGTATTTCTTATTTCCACTTCACTTTTATAAAATCTTCTGTAGTCTTCTTCCTCAATAATGCCATTCGTATAATCTTCATATAAAGAGTTAATTGCTTTTTCTGTTTTTGATAATTTGTCTTCTATACCTTTAATAGCTTTATCCAAAGCATAAGTTGTCTTATTTTTATATGCTCTCATTATGATTTCTTCAAGTTTTTGATTGTTAATGATATGATTAATTTTTTTATTTATGCTTTCAATAACTATTTCTTTTAATACCTCTTCTTTTATCGATTTACTCTTTCTTTTACATTTATCATTTTTCATTGAATTCATTGAACTTGCACATACAATTATTTTTCTTGTTATAATTCCATTTTTATCTCTTTTTATTTTAAGCACCATCTTATTTCCACATTCTTTACAAAACACCAAACCATTTAACATCCAATTAAATTTTTTATGTCTTATTTTTTTATTTAAGCTTATTTTAGCTTGAACTCTATCAAAAGTTTCCTTGTCTATAATTGCTTCATGTGTATTTAACGCTACCTTCCAATCTTCTCTTGGTATGTTTTTAACTTTTTTAGACTTATAGCTTAAATGCATTTTCTTTCCATATTCAGTATTTCCTATATACATTTGACTTCTCAATATTCTTTTTATACTATCTGTTCTCCAATTATAGTTATCTCCACTTCTTGAGCCACCATAATCGTAATATCCTGGGCAATATACTTTTTCTTGTTTTAATTTATTTACTATTTCTGTCATTGAAATTCCATTATCAAACATATTAAAAATTCTTTTTACTACTAATGCTCTTTCTGGTGCAATTATGAGATGATTTTTATTTTTCGGGTCTTTAATATATCCATATGGAGCTATTGCAGCTAAATATAATCCCTTTTCTTTTCTCGCCCATACTCCGCTTCTAACCTTTTTAGATATATCCTTACTATACCAATCATTTATTAAAGTTTTAAACCCAATCATATCATTATTTGAATTCTTAATATATGTATCTACATTGTCTAGTATTGATATGTATCTAATGTTATTTTCTAAAAAATATTTTTCAATAAAATAATTTGCTTCAAAACTATTTCTTGATAGTCTTGATAAGTCCTTCGTTATTATAGTGTTTATTAAACCTTTTTTGATGTCTTCTAGCATCTTTTGAAATGCTGGTCTATCAGTATTTAATCCTGTGTATCCATCATCGATATAAAAATCAATCAATTCAAAATCTTGTCCTAGATCTTCCAACTTGCGAATAATTATACTTCTTTGACTTCCTATACTATCACTTTCTTCTTTATCGCCATCCTCTCTTGATAATCTTAGATATCCTGCCACTTTATATATTAAATTTTGCATATTAGTTGTCCTCCTTTCCGAATAACAACTAATCTTAAACAGCTATATTTATTATATAAAAAAGTTTTACAAAAGGCGAACCTACAGAATAGTTATTATTTTAAATATTCATCAATTTTTTCGATAGCATATCTAACCAAAATATTATATATTTCATCACTATTAGCATTTTTATTTGTTCCCGTTATTACAGTATAATCTTTACCATCAATGGTATAAATTTCTTTTTCTGCCTCCATTTAATTCACTCCCAATTAAAAATATTAGAGTTCTTAAAAAAATATTACTAATATAACTCATATTATATAAATTGTTATAATTGCTGTTATTTGATTATAATCTTTCAAATACTTTTTCTTTCTCTATATGAATAGGCGAAATGAATTATGCTATTTTCCCAAAAAATTTCAAAATATTTTTTAAGCAGAAAAAAAGAAAGCAGATTTTTCTACTTTCCTTATCAATATAATATCTCTTTCTTTATTTAAATATATCATTAAAATCAGATATTATTATATCTTTTATTTCTTTGGGTAATAATTTTATATTTTTTATTTTATTTGCTGATATTATCTCTGGAATGTATGCTCCATATTTTTCATAATTAATATTAGTCATTTCTTCACCATTTCCACTCCCAATTTGCCCTGATTTATATTCAGCAACAAAGAAATACTGCTTTCTCCCTTGGCTTTCTAATTCATAACATTTGTCTGTTAATTCTACTTCTATGCCTAATTCTTCTCGAATTTCTCTTAATGTTGCTTCTTCTATACTTTCTCCTTCTTCTTGTCCTCCCCCAGGAATTGTATAGTATTCTTCTCTATTCTCATTATTACCTTTTATTCTTCTAATAACAATTAACCCACCCCTATACGGAATTATCGCCGAAGCTCTGTTTTTCTTCATTTATCTTTCCTCCTGTGTTTTTTCTCTTCTACTTTCTACTTTAGAAATCTCACTTTCAATATATAAATCTAATTTTTCATATAACTCTTTAATTTTTTTATCTTTGTTATCTACTTTCCCATTATGCTTTAATAATTCAACTTCAATTTTTAATCTGTTATTATAATCATTTAATAAAAATCTTTGTGTTTCTTTTGATATATTTAATTTTTTTATAATTCCTAAAGCATACCTATATGCCCTTATAAAACCTATCATTCTATTGTACTCATCTACATCTCCGATTCATTAAACTTGTTTCATTAATTCTGTGCATATAATTGTAACCTACATATTCTGTACAAATCACACTATTTGCACATGCTATTACTGAAGGCATAGTTGCAAAATCTTCATAAATTCCCTTCGGAAATTCTATTTCATTTTCTGTAAAAATAGATTTCTTTACGCAATATAGCCATGCTAATGCATATCGTTTATTTGGTTCTGACCATTTTTTTAAAGCTTCATATCCTGACATTAATTCAGTTACGTTCGAATGATAATTTAATTTTTCTGGTTCTCTAACGGGTCTGTAGTGTACAACCTTGCATTGATACCTTACTATATCAACATTATAATTATTAACATAGTTAACTAATGTTTCTAATAGATTTTCTTCTATAGTATCATCAGCATCTACAAAAACAATATATTTTCCATTAGAATGTTTAATACCTCTATTCCTTGCCATCCCTACTCCTGAATTTTCATAATCATATTGTTTAAAATTATCATATTTTTTGCAATACTCGGAACATATATCTCTTGAATTATCAGTTGAACCATCATCTACAATAATACATTCAAAATTATTATAAGTTTGGTTCTTTATGCTATCCAAAGCCTCTTTTAATACTCTTTCTTTATTATATACCGTAACTATTATACTAAATAATTTCTCACTCATTTCTCTCTCTTTTCTTAATTAGAAATTAATTCTATTACTTTTATTGCATATAATATTAACTCTTCTTTTATTTCATCTTTATTTAAGTCCTTAGATATATCATAATGTTCAATATTATATTGTTTTGCAAAATCATAAAATATATCCTCATATTTATTAGGAATAATATCTTTTTTTATTAAATTAACCTTCATTATTAATGCCAATGTTTTTATAATTGATTTTTTATCTAAGTTAATATCATGTAGAAGTCTTTTCAACTTATGTTCTGCTTCTAAAATCATCCTATTATCATTCTCTTGTAACATCTTTAGTGTTACTATTGGTAGTTTTAAATTTTTTACATAATAGTTAACTTTCAATATATTATTTTCCAATAAATACATAGAATACATTGTTTTTCCATCAATTCTTCCTGCTTCAAATTCCTTTTGAGAATAAATAGTAGTTCCAACTTTTATTTTATATGTATTAATTATTTGTTGAAGTTCCTTTACATATTTATATCTATATTCTTTTAATACTATTAATATATCTATATCACTCCAACCTTCATGGACCGATTCTCTTCCACAACTTCCGTCCTATTAAAAATAATAATAATTTACTATCTAATAGTTTTAATGTTTTTTCATAAAAGTCTAATATTATCGACTTGTAGCCATCAGGTATATTATATTCTTCAATTTCTTTTACTATCATTTCTCTATTACCTTTCAATTTCCTTTTTATTTTCTTTTTGTAGTTCAAATACAAATTGATTTAACTTTTCATACAATTCATCAATAGTTCCATCATTATTTATAATATGTGAAAATAATTCTCCAGTTCCTTCTAATTGTAATTTTCCATCTTGTCCTTTTATTAGGTTTCGTATTCCTTTTAGTCCACATTTTTCTTTCTCAATATCTTTATCTTTCGTTCTTTGCATAACATCTTCCACGCTAAATTTTTTTCCTTCTTTTTTTAATTTTATATATTCTCTTATTACTCTATTCTTAAGACTAGCTTCAATGTATAAGATTCGCATTCTTTCATTTAATAATTCACTTAAAATCAATGCACTTTCTGGTTTTCTTAAAGTATCCATGATAATAATAGATTTTCCTTCACTCATTTGTTCAGCAGTATCAATATATTCTCTCCAAAACTGTTCTGTATTATCATCTGCCTTACTATTGGCTATTCTTATTACATCACGCATTTTTAAATGTCTTATATCATCAAAACTTTTTTCCATATACTCTGCTGCTCCACTCTTACCAGATTCAGATGGTCCTGTTATAAAAACAAATTTTTTTTTCATTTTACCTACTCTCCTATTACTATTGGCTTTATATATTGGTAATACTCTTCTATTATACTTTCTATTATTTCTCCATCTTGTATCATCTGTTCAAAAGTATTTATATTAACAATTTTGAATTCTTGTACTTCTTGTGGGTCTATGATGATCTCTTCTATATTTGGCATCTGATTTGTTAGATATATATTAACAAAATCATACTGTCTTTTCATATTTCCTATTATTTTTTTATTTGTTATTTTTACACCAAGTTCCTCAAAACACTCTCTTGTACATGCTTGTTCAGCAGTTTCTCCAGAGACAACTCCGCCTGTAACTATCGACCATATATTAGGACATATTTTTTTATTTATTGACCTTTTTTGTATTAAAATTTTCTTATTGCTTATAATCCATAAGTGTATAGACAAATGATATTCCCCTTGTAATAATTCTTCTCCTCTATCTTTAACAATATCTGTTTTTAACATGTTCTCATTATATATATCTACTAGTTCCATATTAATAACTTCTTTCCCCTTCCATTCCTTCTTTGCTTAATCGTTTTTTATCAGATATACCTTTACTTATTACATCTATAATCTTATTATTAACTTCTTCGATACTTCCACTTGCATCAACTATCTTATAAATTCCATTATTTATCTGCTTTTCTATAACTTCATTTAGTGTTTTCTGATATCTATCATAATATGTTTGTCCAAAAGAAGTTCCTTTTCTACTTTTTGCTATTTTTAATCTGCTATCTATGTTGGGGTTTGTTAGAAGGAATATTTTCATATCTTCATTATCACATATTCCAATTTCCTTTTTAATTATTTGCATCTTTTGCATAATGTATGGCTCTTCCATTCCTCTGCATAAAAAATTTGCTAAAATCCTAGAGTCAAATGTATCTAATCCTTTATCTATAAAAGCAATTGGTTTGTCTTGTTTTTCAATTTCTTCATTTCTATAGTGTATGCCTTTATAAACTGCTGTGCAAAATTCCTCAATTGTACTATTATAAAACCACCATTCAAATGCTTGTCTTTCTGGTAGTTTTGGGAAAACTCCATATTGGGCAATATCTGGAGGAAAAAATGTATGCTTATTTGAATTTTGTTTCAATAAATCTATTTGCGTTGTCTTGCCACTTCCGTCGCTTCCATTTATGGATATGATATAACTCATAATACTATTCTACCTTTCTTCTTCTCTATCTTCTATTACTTTTGAAAGTTCTTCTAAAATTTTGTTATTTTTAGTATCTTGTAAAATTTTATCTCTTATCTCATTTGGAACTAAATCTATATCTGGCATTTCATCTCTCGAAATTAACATAGGTATATATTGTCCCCTATTGCTATATTCTTTACTTGTAAATTCTGGTCCTGTTCCTGTACCAAACTCTCCATCTGTAATTTCACATAGCATAAAATGATTTAGGTCACCCATATTTACAAATTTGTATAGTATTCCTTTTATATCTATTTCTATTCCTAATTCCTCTTTTGCCTCTCTATGCATTGCTTTTTCCAAAGTTTCGCCTTCTTCAACTCCACCTCCAGGTAATACATAATATGTACGAATTTTACCTTCTTTTTCCTTTATTCTTTTGATTACAGCTACTTTATTATCTTTTACGATAATTCCTCTTACGGTTCCCTTTCTCATTTTCCAATCCTCCTAAATTATAATATCTTAAATACTTTCAAATTTATTTATAATAGTCTTTAGGCTATCATAAACGTCATCCGAAATATTTTCATATAAATAATGTAATATAAATATACTATAAAAATAATCTTCTTCTGTCATTGTTCTTATATCAAATATGCAAAGTATTCTCATTAATATAAAATATATAATTTCTTTTCCTATTTTTATTCCTAAGCTTTCTAACATTTTTATATACTCTTTTATAAAATCTATTCTTATTTTGCTTGATTTAATATTAGATTGTATGTTTATTTTTTTCTCTGTATCATTTATCTCATATTTTAATTTTGGCCTAAACTCATTAATGTTTTCAAAAACTTTATCATGATTGTAATATGATTTTGAATGATATTTTGGACAAAAATAAGCATCTGCTATTAATACTGACCAAAACATTGCAGAAAATTCACAAATTATCGGATTATATCCTGATGTTGCAAAATCAAAGAAAATAGGTTTTGTCCCTATATTTAAAGTATTTGGATCGCCTTGTGATAAAGAACATTCTAATTTACATCTTTTATAAAAAAAATTAATTGCTTCCTTTATGATTTCTGTAGTTTTTCTACATTCAATTCCATTAATATTGACATTGTATTCAAAAAGAATTTCTTTACTGTACCATTTTTTAAGCCTTGATTTTATTCTTTTTTGAAAAAATTGCTTCATTGGATATACATTTTTATTAATAGTTACTTTAAAACTGCTATTATACAAGTTTACTATTCCATTAATTACTTGTTTTGAATCATCTGTTATTTCTATATCATTTTTTACTAAAAAATCATTTAATAACCCTTTATTATTACTTATTGTATTTTCGTATTCATAAATAATAATATAATAATTTTGTAATTTATATATTTCTATTATTTTATTAACTGGCAATGTATCTTTTATTTCTATATATCCTATTATTTCATTTTTAAAATCTTGATTTTCTAACATTTTAAAGAAAAATTTTTCATTAGACTTTTTTATAACCCCATTGACTGAGTTATTTTGAAAATTTATATAATTTATACTATAGTTTTGTTTTTCAAGCATATTTCTAATTTTATGTTCTGATTTTTCTAATAATAGTTGTACTTTTTTTGGTACAATATTCAATTTCTTTTTAATATATTTTTCTAACAAACACTGCATTTTTCACTCCAAAATCTTGATCAATTAGTAAGACTTCTGCCTCCATTCATATTAAAAATATTTTCTGTAGCATAATAACTAAAGATTTCCATATTTTCTCCAATTTATAAAATATTTCTTCTATATTTTACCACTTTTAAGTTTTTATGTCAATTAGTTTATATCATTTTACCCATAATCTTCTATTAGATTTGTACTCAATATTTCCTATTCGCTTTATTAGGGATATATATGTAAAAAAATAATAGTAAAATAATATCTATAATAAAGCGAATTAGGTGATAATATGAAAATTAATAAGTATAATGATTTTAGAAATATATCTGGCTCTGCTTTAAGAGAATTAAGATTAAAAGCTAACCTTTCACAACAAGATTTAGCAGAAAAATTACAACTACTAGGTATTGAACTAACGTCAAAAGAAATCTCAAAAATTGAAACAAATAATCGTTTAGTTCAAGATTTTGAATTATTTGCATTTGCAAAAATTTTTGATGTTTCTGCTGATATATTTAACAAAAAATTTAATAAGTAGCAGTAAATTTGAGTCATTTACTATTTTTTATGTTTTCTAGTATAGTTCTTATTCCATCGCAAAATCCTATTTTATAAAACTTTTCATTATCATGTGCGATAATTAGATTTTCTCTTGTTAAATAACTCTCTAATGTTTCTATTATTCCTTCTTTTGTATTATTAAAATGTGGTGGCAAATTATTTATTGTTTCTAAAAGTTTATCATAATCTACAGGGTAATCTTCTTTAATATTTTTTATTTCTGCATCATCTAGCTTTCCTTTTCTACTATATAATTCTTCTTCTCTTTCTCTAAATATAATATTTATCATCTCATCATCTATATATTTTTCTATATCGTTTATTTTTAACATTTCTACATCTCCTCGTTTTATTTTTTATTATATCTCTAATAAAGAGATTTATCAATCAAAAAAATTAAAAGGGTTTGGGAATTTTCCCATTTTAAGTAAAATGCCATTTGTGGATACAAATGGGAATCTTGCTTAAAAGTTTTACTTTTATATCCATATATATTTTTATATTTAAAATATCTTTTTCCCAAATTAGGGAATTTCCCTACAGACCTTTATTTTCAATATCTACATTATACTTCTTAAATAATTTCTTCTATTTCTTCTTGCAGTAATTCTTCTATCATTACCTCTATCATTTGATTATATTTTGCTATAACTAAAAACTCATTTGTTATTGGTTTCGGATATTTTAACATTAACTCTTTTTCTAATTTATGCTTTTTATTAATTATTTCATCTTCTCGTTCCAATAATTTTTTCGTTGCTATTTCATTAATTACTAATTCCTGAAATCTAGCTTTATAGTTTTCTTCCATATTCTTTTTTACTTTTATCCCATATTTACCTAATTTTCTTATATACACCACCTGTGCGCCACGCACATTAAATGTGAAAACTATATAAATGATGATAGTAGGTCTATCGTATTCGCTATACAGGTAGAGAATACAAATCACTCTAAGGTGCTG
>CANQRI010000013.1 GCA_947626235.1 uncultured Clostridia bacterium
CTTTAATTATACCTGTAATAACATCAACAGATGGTCTTTGTGTTGCTATTACTAAGTGCATTCCTGCTGCTCTTGCCTTTTGTGCTAACCTACATATTGAATCTTCTACATCTTTTGAAGCTACCATCATTAAATCTGCAAGCTCATCTATAATAATTACTATATGTGGTAATTTTCCTATTCCACCTTCATTTTCTATTTCTTGATTATAACCCTTTAAATCTCTAACGCCTTTTTGTGCAAATGTATTATACCTATTTTCCATTTCTTGAACTGCCCACGCTAAAGCTCCTGCCGCTTTTTTAGGATCTGTTACAACTGGAATAAGTAAATGTGGTATTCCATTATATACTGAAAGCTCAACTATTTTAGGGTCTACCATAAGCAATTTTACTTCACTTGGCTTTGCCTTATATATTATGCTTGAAATTAAAGTATTTATACAAACACTTTTTCCAGAACCTGTAGCACCTGCAATTAAAACGTGAGGCATTTTTGCTATATCTGCAACAACTTCTTTTCCAGCAACATCTTTTCCAAGTCCAAATGCTAATTTAGATTTATGATTTCTAAATTCATCTGTATCTATTATGTCTCTAAAATGAACTATTTCATTTTCTTTATTTGGTATTTCTATTCCAACAGCTTGCTTTCCAGGTATTGGTGCTTCAATTCTTATGCTTTCAGCAGCCAAATTTAATGCAATATCATCTGCTAAATTTGCTATTTTGCTTACCCTTACACCTTCTGCTGGTTTTAATTCATACCTTGTTATGGCAGGACCTATTGAAACGTTTTCAACTTTTGCAGAAACTCCAAAACTATATAATGTTTTTTGAAGTTTTGTTGCTGTATCTGTAACTGTTTTCTTTCCACCTTTTAATTCTCTTTTTTCACCTTGACTTAATATTTCTATTGGTGGATATTCATAATTTTCATTTTCCTCTTCAACAGTCATAGTATGCTCTAAATTTAGAACTTCTTTTACTTTTTCTTCTTTAACTTCTTGTTCTTGTTTAAATAAATTTGCTTCAATTTCATTTGGTGAAGAAGCTTTGTTTTCCATGCCTATTGGATTTAAATCATCTGCATCATGATTATATTTCTTTAAGCCATTTTTTTCCTCCAAGCCGTTTAAATTTATTGTTATTTGATTTTCATCTATTTCTAATGCTTTTCTTCTTTCTTCCTCTTTTTCACGAAGTCTGCGCTCTCTAGCAGTTTCCTTCTTTTCTGGAACTATTTCTTGCTCTTCTATATCTCTTATTGTACTTCCTCTTAATCTTCTTGCGTCTCTTGCATATCTTTCATCATTTTCATATCTATCATCTCGATATTTATCGCTTTTTTGATATCTTTCTTCTCTATCATTTTTTGCTTCTTGCTTTAATGCTCTTCGTTCTTCTCTTCGTTCTTCTTTTCTTTCCATCATGCTATCAATAATTCTAGCAATAATTTCTGAAGGTTTTATTGCAAACATAAATACTAAAATTATAATTGCAACACCTAAACTTAATATTATTGTTCCTAATGTTCCAAGTAAATTAATTAATGGCGTAGCAATTGCTGTTCCAATTATTCCACCGCCTATATCTCTTGCACCATAATAATAAGCCTCGTCCATTATTTTTCCAAAATCACCAGTCATTGATATAGTACCTGCTGAAATTTGAAATACACTCATAATTACAGCAATGCATATTAAAAAAACTCCATATTGTAATAATTTAGTATATAAATAATCTTTTTTATCATAAGCCAAATATATTGCTATTGCAAAAGTTCCTATTGGAATAATGTATTTTATAATTCCCATTATTCCACCTAACATTGGACTTAAAGTTTCTCCTAAAAATCCTGATTTTGTATATATTAAAATAGCAAGTAAAAGGCTTGCAATTATCATTCCAACAACTGCAATATCTATACTTACTTTTGGTTGTTTCTTTCTACCTCTTTTTGCCATTTATTCTTCATTCCCTTCTTATTATTTTTTAATGCTAATTTTGCTCTTTAATTTTATCATTACCATTTTTTAATTGCAACAAAAATATTGAAAAAATATTATACATTTTCAATATCTGGTTAGAATTTAAACTTAATTTTATATATAACAAAATATTAATATATTATTTATTTAGTAACTCCCAGCTTCATAATAGCTTGTAGAAAAAAATCATTTATGCAAAACAAGTTTTGCAAAATAATTTTTTTACAAGCTATAATTTGCTGGTCCCCACAAAATGTTACTAAATAAATAATATATTAATATTTTGCCTTATAACCTATGGAACATAAAAAAGAGAATTAAAAGTAATTTTAATTCTCCGTTTATATTATTTTAATTCTTTTCTATTATTTTGAATTATTTGTAAAGCATTCTCTAATGATGTTTCTATATTTTCCAAAATACTATCTGCATAGTCTTTTGTTCCTTTTGAAATTTCTCTTGACATTTCGTTAGCAGTTTCTATTATTTCTGCTTTTTGCTCATAAGCTTTTCTTGTTATTTCATGTTCATCAATCATAGAAATAATTCTATTTTCAGCTTCTTTTACTATATCATCAGCTTCTTTTTGAGCCTCAACTAATATACGTTGCCTTTCTTCTTTAACCCATTTAGCTTGTTTAAGTTCGTCTGGCAACTTTATTCTTATTTCTTTTATAATTTCTAAAACTTCTTCTTTATCAACTACACTTTTTGATGAAAAAGGTAATGACTTACTATTTTCTAACATTTCCTCTATTGTTTCTAATAATGTAAATATTTCCATGACTAGCCCCTTTCGTGTAAGAATATTAATTTTACTCTCCCATATTTTCTTACATCTTTTACTTCTATATTTAAGTTTAATTTTTCTAATTCTTGTAATTCTCTATTTTCATCATCAGTTTCTATTATAACAATCGCATCTTTTGAAAGTAAATTTAAATTTAATATTCTTTTTAAAGCATCTACTGCTATATCTAATCTATATGGTGGATCTATGAATATAATGTCTAACTTTTCATTCTTTAATTGTTCTAAACACTTTTTATAGTCTTTATTTATTACAATGCTTTTTTCATCAAAACCTGTTTTCTTTATATTTTGTTTTAATATTTTTATAACTTCAAATGATTTGTCACAAAATATACATTTCTTTGCACCTCTGCTTATGCTTTCTAACCCCAATGCTCCACTTCCTGCAAATAAGTCTAATACATAAGCATCATTTATATATGCCTGAATTATACTAAACAATGGTTCTTTTACTCTATCTAATGTTGGTCTTGTAGATAAATTTTCTACTGTGTTTATTTTTGTTCCTCTAGCTACTCCACTTATTATTCTCAAGTTCAATACTCCTTGCTTTAAATATATAAATATTTTATATCTTTTTAACCATATGTCAATATTATTAATTGAAATGTAATATTTATTTAACTTAATTGTAACATGTTAATATTTTTGTAACATCTAAAATATTTTATTGCATTATACAACATAATTTTCTATTTTGCAACATTTGTACATAAAGTTAATAAAATCTTTGAAAACAACAAAGAGGACTAATCTAAGTCCTCTTTTATTTACTCATTTTTATTTAAATCTTTTAAAAGTTCTAATTGTGAAATTAGTAAAGACTCCATTTTAGCTTTATAAACATCAAATTGCTTTTTTACATCTTCTATCTCTTTTTTCTTTAATAATATTTCCTGTCCTAAATCTTCAACAGATTTTTTAGCGTTTCCTTCTGCCTCTTTTATTATTTGGTCGGCTTGTTGTTTAGCAACACTTCTTACTTCTTCTGCAGTTGATTGAGCTACTACTAAAGTACTTTGCAAAGTATTTTCTATAGATTTATAATGTAATAAATCTCTTTCTAATTCTTCTACTCTTGCCTTTAATTCTGTACTTTGTTTATATGCTTTTTCATAGTCTACTGTTAAATCATCTAAAAATTCATCTACTTCTTCAACACTATAACCATTCATCATTTGTTTTGAGAATTTTTTATTTTCTATATCTAATGGTGTTAACATACTTCTTTCACTCCTGCCTTTTCAAATATATTTTAGTTGTTCTTTAGCCAAGAAACTGATAATTTACTAGGTAGTTCTCCTCTAGCCATGTCATTTGTTATATCATAATTATATGGAGCAATTAAAAATATTGAATTAGATATCTTTTGCATATGTCCATCTAATGCATGAACAGCACCGCTAACAACGTCTACTATACGTCTAGCTATATCTTTGTTTACATATTCTAAATTTACTATTATAGATTTTTTCTCTTTTAACAAATCACAAATAGTTTCTGATTGTTCAAAAGTTGTTGGTTGTGATATTACCATTTTAACTTGTTGTTGTGATGGCATATTTACCACCTTTGAATTTGAACGCTTATTCCAAAAGCCCTTAGTTTCTTCTTCCTCATCATCTTCTTGTTCTTCTATATCTTCTTGTTCTTCTGTTTCGTATTCTTCCTCATCGTCCTCTTGTTCCATACCAATAAAATCCATTAATTTACTCATTATTGCTCCTGCCATTTATAAAACCTCCTAAATATTTTCCTTTGTATTTTTACTGTTACTAGTATCTAACTTTTTTTTCCAATTGTCAAGTATTTTTCTTATTGTAATTATAATTTAACATTAATGTAATATTATTGTAATATTTATAATAGTATTTCGTCATAAAGTGATATTTTTCTCATTAAAGATGCTTCTTCCTCAGACACACCTTTATCTAATAATTCTTGATAAGTTGTGTAATTTTCTATAATTGCATAACTTTCATTTTGTTTTAATATTTTTACATATATTTTATCTGTATAATTTGCTCTTTTTCTTATAACATAAATTAGATTATCATTTTCATACTTCAATGCCGAATTAGGTATTTTTAATCCAGTGCTATCCCACCATATTACATCTACTGAAATTTTTCTATAATTTATTAATTCTTCTATGTTTTTATCTATTTTAAATATTATTAAAATTTCTTTTGAATTTTCTTTTGATGTATATTCTATTTCTGCTGTTACTTCTTGTGCATTATATAATCTTAATGTTACCTTTTCTCCTACTACCGAATTTAATGCCTGTTCTGAATTTAATATGCAAGCTATGTAACAGCTAAAATTATCTATTATCTTTCCCCCTTCTTCACTAGTACTAACTACCTCGCCTGTCTTTAAATTCAAATTTTCTAATGTATCTTTTGTTATTTTTCCAAAGTCTATTGGGCTTAAAATTTCCTCTAGTCCATCTACTCTATATGAAACTACTCCTGATTTTGTTGCCTTTACATATTCAGAGCCGGAATATAAAGTATTTTCATAATTGCTTCTTTCTTCTATTAAACTTTTTAAGTAGGAACCTGCCGGGCTCAAGTCCCCTGCTATTTTAGCTTTTTTAGTTATATACTCATCTATTTCTTTTTTATATTCAGATATTCGTTCTAAATTATTTAATTCGTATATTGAATTTAATTTTTCTTGTATTTGATTATCTAATAATTTTATATCACTTCTAGGTATATTATTTTCATTATTCCATGCCTCTTGAATTTTTACATCTAAATCTTTTATCTTATTTAATAGTTCTTCTTCCCCTGATGTATAATACCTAAAAATTGCCTCTCCCTTAGAAACCCTTTCTCCTTCAGACTTTATTTTTGACATTCCATTTTTATAATTCTGTCCAATTATTACCTCTTCATCTCTTATTATATATCCTTGCGTTTCTTCTTCAGAAGATATTCTTCCATTTTCAACTAAAAATGTATCCGTTGGATTTTTTATTAAATTAAATATTGCATTTACCAAATATACTAAAATTGCTGTTACTACTATTAAAGTTATTGCAATTTCTATATTTTTCTTATGTTTTTCCACATTTAGCTCCTTTCATATACTACTTGGAAATTCCAGATTCTTTCATTATGATTTCTAAGTTCTTTTGAATATCTTGCATCCCATCTAGCCAAATAATTTCTTTGTTTTTTCTAAACCATGTCAACTGCCTTTTTGCATATTTTCTGGTTTCTTGCTTAATTTTTTCTATCATTTCTTCTTTAGATATTTTTCCATCTAAATATTCTATTACTTCTTTATAGCCTAAACCTTGTATTGCTGTAGGCATATTTTTATATTTTTTATATAAATTCTGTACTTCTTCTATAAGCCCTTGTTCAAGCATCATATCTACTCTTTTATTTATTCTATCATATAATATTTCTCTATCCATAGTTATGGCAAAAACTTTATAATCATATTCTGGCTCTTTTCTAGAATCCTTTTCTAACTCTGTTTTTGTTTTTCCAGTTTGTTTGTATATTTCTAGTACTCTTAATATTCTTTTACTATCATTTGGGCTAATTTTTTCCATAGCTTTTTCATCTATTTTTTTTGCCATGTTATATAAATATTCTAAACCTTTTTCGTTTACTATTTTTTCTAATTCTTTTCTATATTCTAAATCTGTTGCTATTTGTGGATATTCTATTTCATATATAAGTGAATCTATGTATAAACCTGTTCCACCAACTACTATTGGTATTTTTCCTTTTTCTATTATTTCTTTTATAGCCTTTTTACAATCTATTTTATAATCTGCTACACTATATCTAGTTTCAGGACTTACAAAGTCTAATAAATAATGCTTTATTCCTTGCATTTCTTCCTCGTCTGGTTTTGCCGTTCCTATATTCATCTCTTTATATATCTGCATGGAATCTGCAGAAACTATTTCTCCATTAATTTTTTTTGCAAATTCAATAGATAATTTTGTTTTCCCTGAAGCTGTTGGTCCTCCTATTACTATTACTTTGCTTTTTTCCATAAAAATTTCATTCCTTTCCTTATAAGAAGCATATAGCATATAAAAACTTTATGGCAAGCTCTTTACTATACTTTTACTAATATTTGAGCCATAGTATTTTGTATTGTTGGAAAAGCAAAATATTCAGCTACTAAAATAATAATTCCTAACACTACCATTAACATGCACCTATTTATAAATTTGTTCTTTGCTAACTTTTTCTTTTTCAATTTAAAATATGAACTTGCCAAAAATGGTATTGTACAAATTACATTTATTGGCACTAACATATATACTGTATATTGCCCTGCCATATTTGCTGTTAATGAATTTACAGCATTAGAAATCCAATAAACTAATGTAACTAATACATAATGTATAGCTAAACAAATTGCTATAAATACAAGTTTTTCCTTTTGTGGTAATTTTTTTATTAATTGATATGTAAAAAATATAGCTCCTACATTTAATAATATAATTATTCCTAAAACTAATATATTCATATTCTTTCTTTCCTTTTATATACTTTTCTACCTTCTTGCAAATTTCTTTTCTATATCTGTTTTTGTCATTTTTATAGCTGTTGGTCTTCCATGTGGACAAGTAAATGGATTTGGTAACCTTAAAAGTTTTTCCATTAAACTATTTACTTCTTCTTCTGTTAATGCCATATTAGCTTTTACTGCTGCTTTACATGCAACTGTTGCAATAAATTTTTCTTCTATTTCTTGTTTAGCAGTTCTTGCAACTGTATTTATTTCGTCTAATGTTTCTAAAAATAAGTCTCTTGTATTCAAATCTATACAAATATTTGGAACTCCAGTTAATTTAATTGTATTTTCTCCAAACTCCTCTAATTCAAAACCTGCTTTTTTAAACATTTCCATATTATCTCTTGCTATATCCATTTCTTTATTTGTTAATGTAATTATATCTGGTAATAGCATTAATTGAGAATCTTTTGGTCCATTACCATAGTAGTTTTCTTTTACTTTCTCGTATAATATTCTTTCATGTGCAGCGTGTTGATCAATTATATACATTTCTTTATCCATCTCAATTATTATATAAGTTGAAAATGCTATTCCTATAAATTTGTATACTGGCTTATTGTATTCTTCTTTTCCATCAAACATTGAAACATTATCAAGTGTTGTAACTGCTTGTGCATCTATTTTTTCGCTTTCATCTTCTACCTTTTCCTCATTTTCTCTTTTAGTTAATGTTGTACCAAAAATTGATTCATACATATTTTCAAAATTTGAATTTGCTTCATTTTTATTTTGCATATTTTCTTTAATTTCTTGATATGTTAAAGGATATGTGCTATCTATTTGGTTTTTATTTTCAACTTTCTTTTTTATATCTTCTATATTAATTACTTGTGTTTTATCTATTTCACTCTTATTTGATTCTTCATCATTATTTTTATTTAATTCTTTAATTAAATTTTGATATTTTTCTGTTTGCTCGTTTAATGTTAGAGTAGGTTCACCACTTGAGAATGTTGATATTTTAGTTGTATTTCTACTATTAAATATATCCCTAATAAAATTATTATTTTCTTCTTCTTTCTCTTTTTCATTCTCTTTTTGCCTAAATCTTTGAAATAGGCCTTTTGATTCTTCATAATTAGTTTCTTTTATATTATCAAAATTTTGCTTTGGCAATTCTTCTTTATCTGGTTCTGTAACTAAATCTCCTTTTAATAAAGTATCTTTTATTGCATGGTATACTGCTTTAAATACTTTGTTTTCATCTTCAAACCTTACTTCTAACTTTGCTGGGTGAACATTTACATCTACTTTTTGCGGATTCATTTCTATGTTTAGAATTAAAAATCCAAACTTTCCAATTGTAATCATTCCTTTAAATGCTTGCTCTGCACTGCTTGTTAATGTTTTATCTTTTATAAACCTTTTATTTACAAAAAATAGTTGATTTGCTCTATTAGACCTTGCTATTGATGGCTTTCCTACCACTCCTGATACTTTTATATCTTCATAATCATAATTTACATCTAATATATTTTCTGCAACATCTTTTCCATATATGTTGTATACTACTGTTTTCATGTCACCGTTTCCTGCTGTTTGAATAACGGTTTTACCTCCACTTACTAATTTTATTGCGATATTAGGATTTATTAGCGCAATTCTTGTGACTACATCTTCTATATAACCTGCTTCTGTGAAATCTTTCTTTAAGAATTTATATCTTACAGGTGTATTGTAAAATAAATTTTCTACAGTTATACTTGTACCTTTTGGGCAACCTTCCTCGTGCTTTTCTATTACATTTCCACCCTCTACTATTATTTTATAACCAGTTTCACTATCTTCTGTTTTTGAGACCATTTCAACTCTTGCAATAGCTGCAATACTTGCTAAAGCCTCACCTCTAAACCCCATAGATTTTACATTCTCTAAATCGTCTGCAACTCTTATTTTGCTAGTTGCGTGCCTTTCAAATGCTATTTCCATATCATCTTGCATAATTCCTTTTCCGTTATCAGTTATACGAATATATGAAATTCCACCATTTTTTACTTCTACATTTATATTAGTTGCTCCTGCATCTATTGAGTTTTCTATTAACTCTTTTACAACAGATGATGGTCTTTCTATTACCTCTCCTGCAGCTATTTTATTTATTGTTAATTCATCTAATAATACTATATTTCCCATCAATTTTCCTCCAATTTTACTCCTATGTTTTCAGGTAAATTATAACACTAATATTTTTGTTTTGTAAAGTATATTTACATTTTCTTAAAAAAGTATTTATAGTAACACTTTTTCAAAAAAAGAATAATATATACCATACTAAAGAACAAAGAAAAGAGTTCTATATAGGGAGGTACATTAAAATGGGAAATTCTTGCTGTTCATGTAATAGCGAAATACTTTGGTTTATCATCCTATTCTTATTACTTTTCTGTGGCTGTGGCAACAGAGGTTGTGGATGTAACTAAAGTCGCTAAAATCTAATTACTTAATTGTATATTTGAAAGGAGGGGAATAATATGCCAGAGAATAGAAATTGTGGATGTGGTGGTTTCGGTTTTGGAGGCGACTGCATTTGGATTATAATAGTTTTAATATTAATATTCTGCTGTTGTGGAGGTAACAACAACAACTGCGGATGTTGCTAATTATTAAGTTCAATTTTATTTTTGCATGGCAAAAGCCACTCTTACTAAGAGTGGCTTTGCTTGAGGTCCTAATAAATCCACCGTCCATAGTTATCTACGTAATAGCCTTCAATCCATTCATTGCGGGCTACATTTCCGTCTGATTTAATGTAATAGGAATATCCCATATAATCAAACCAGCCATACTTCAGTTTCCCTGTTGCATCGAATGGATACGGTAATCCATTAATTAGCCTTATCTGGTTTTCGACAACGTTGCCGTTGCCGTCGAAGTAATACCAGTCTTTTCCCCATGTGCCTCGGCTTATATATTGCCAAGCATTTTTTGTTATCATTCCATTGGGATCAATGTAACGATTTCCCTGCCACTGGTTAGTTACCATTCCATTAGTCCCTACGTAGTAACCACCCACAGCTTGGTTCTGCACTTCTTTGCCACTGTATTGGTCATAATAGTACCACTTGCTGTTATAAAGTACCCAACCACTGGCTCTCGCACCTTCAACATTGTTTCCAGTGCTACTTTCATAAAAGAAATACTTGCTACCGTTCCAACTCTGCCTGCCCTTGAGCATCTTACCCTGGCTATCAAATAAATAATACTGACCATTTATTTGATACATTCCGTTAGTAAGAAGCCTATGATTACTATCATAGTAGTACCAAATTCCATCTCTTTTTACCCAAGAATTGCTTCCTGAATAACTTGGATAAGATGGAGGATAATAGTAATCATCATAGTAGTTATAGTAGTCGTCATAGTATCCGTCGTAATCATGCCAGTCTCTACTGTCGTAGTATAACTCGTCGGAAATTGCTGACCAACTACTGTCCGTTAAATACGAACTTTCTGAACAGGCTCTTACCCTGAACGTATTGTTTTTACGGTCTTTTAAATATGCCCGCAGGTTTACAATGTTATCGTTCACGGTTAAATCGTTACCGTTAATGCGAACAATATAATAGTCCGCATCATATACCTCATCCCAACTGGCAAGACCATAGTCTTCATCCCAACTTAAGCCAGTTGGTGTGTCCAGTTTTCCTTTAGTAATCTTAGAGCATTCAATTTCCACTTTTACGTGGCTATTGTCTACTCTCCAGCCATCCCAGAACTTTCCTCCTGTAATGGAGAATTGAGATTTGCTGGTAAAATCGTTATAGAAGGTATAACCTTCTTTGGCAGTTACTGTCACAGTAACAACAGGGTTTTCTCCTGCAGAGTAATTCTGGCTGACGTATGAAACATCATACTCATCACCATGTCCCGAGGTGGGAAGAATGGTATTAATCTCCCCAGAGCTATTCTGTGAAACCTTGAGATAAATTTTCTTTACCTCTTTTGGTGTGGCTTCCGCTGCCATAGCTGTGGTGGCAAACGAAAACATCATCAGAAACGCTACTAAAACTGTTACAAGCTTCCGTCCCTTCATAATGGACCTCCTTCTTCTTGTTCTGTTTGCCTTAGCAAGGCAAAAATTTAAAAGTTGTCACTTATAATTTTAGCACATTTTATATCTTATGTCAATTTTTAGAAAATAAAAAATCGGCTATATAAATAACCGATTTTGCTTTATTATTCAGCATCTAATTCAAAATAAAATTCTACTCCATTTTCATGATTTATTACTCCAAAATCATTTTCATAATTAGTCATTATGGCTTTAACTAAGGCTAAACCAATTCCAGTTCCTCCATCTTCTCTATTCCTTGAACTATCTACTTTATAAAATCTTTTCCATATTCTTTCTTTATCTTCATCATTAATCACGTCACCTGTATTAAATACACTTATTCTCACTTTATTATTTTCATCACTCTTGTTTACTGAAATATTTATACTTTTTTCTCCGTCTACCTCTTTTGCATGCTTTATAGCATTTGTAAAATAATTTGTAATTACTTGATCTATATAAAATTCATCTGCTACAACATATACAGGATTCTTTTCTTCAAATTTTATTTGTATATTTTTATCTTCTAGCATTACTTTACATTTTCGAATAACTTCATTAATAAGTTCTATAATATTAAATTTCTCATTATTAAAATCTCTTGTACCATATTCAAGTTTCATAAGTTCTAACAATTGTTTTACCAAAGTATCCATTTTATTAGATTCGTCCAATATTACTTCTGCATAGAACTTTCTAGATTCCTCATCTGAATTTACATTTTCTACTAAACCTTCTGCATAACCTTGTATTAAAGCTATTGGAGTCTTTAACTCATGTGATACATCTGAAATAAACTGCTTTCTCATTTCATCTATCTTTGATTTTTCTTCAATATCCTTCTCTAACTCTAAATTAGAATCTCTTAATTGTTTAATTGTAGCCTCTAATTTATCAGACATTGTATTTATGCTCTTTCCTAGTGTATTTATTTCATCATCAGTATCTTTTGTTCTATACTTTTTACTAAAATCTAGCTTCGACATTTTTTTAGCAATATCATTTAACTCTGAAATTGGCTCTGTAAATTTTCTAGATATGTATGAAGCTAAAATTCCTGCTATTAATATTGAAATAGCACCTATTAATATTAATAATTCATTTGAAATTCTTACACTTTCTTGTATTGGTGATACAGGTACTCTTATATATAGTGAATACCCATTGTCTAATTTTGACGACAACATCACATAATTCATTGCATTTTTTTCATCTACCAACCTTGTTATTCTCATTTTATCATTAGAAAAAATAATGGTATTCTTTTGCTTTTTTACAAAAGCCTGATTTATTAATTCATTTATTTTTTCTATTGTATTTTGAAAAGATTGGTCTGAACTAAACATCGCTATACTTTGTCCATTTTCTATTAAAATATCAAAATCATTTTTTGATGATATTCTTTTTAATGCCTCTTCTAATTCTTCTGCCGACATATCTCCAATTTCTAACATATTGTAATACATATTTATATTGTTATATGCCTCTTTTATAGTTTTAACCTTTGTATACAAGTAAAAACTTTCTAGTACTACACTGTTTATTATTATTAGAAATAATACTATTATAATTACTACTATACAGAGAGAAAGAAATAATTTTACTCTTACAGACTTAAGTTTGTCCTTTAATTTCTCCATTTATACTACTTTTCCTTTCAGCTAAACTATTAGGGACGGGGTTAAATAGTTTAGCAAAAAATATGCATATTATTTTCAAAACAATAATATTATATTTTTCGAAGTGACTCGTGGGGCCTTTTAAGTTTGCTAAACTATTTAACCCCGTCCCTAATAGTTTATTTAACCTCAAATTTGTAACCAATACCTCTCATTGTTTCTATGTATTTACCTTTTTTGCCTAATTTATGACGAATTTTCTTTATATGACTATCGATTGTTCTTGAATCACCATAATAATCATAATTCCAAACATTATTTAATATTTTATCTCTGGATAATGCTATATTGGCATTATCTACTAAATATTTTAATAATTCATACTCTCTTAAACTTAATTCTATTTGTTTTCCATCTACCTTTACAGTTCTTCCATCAGAGTCGATTACAATTCCACCATAATCTTCTACATTATTTTCTTTTTCTTTTACCCTTTTTAGTATTGCCTCTACTCTTGCAACTAAAATTTTAGGGCTAAAAGGTTTTGATATATATTCATCTACACCTAATTCAAATCCGAATAATTCATCTTGTTCTTCTCCTCTTGCTGTAAGCATAACTATTGGAACTTTTGAAGTTTGGCGTATTTGCCTTAATACAGACCACCCATCTAATTTTGGCATCATTACATCTAATAAAATTAAACTTATTTTATTTTCATTTTCTGTGAATTTTTGAATTGCCTCTTCTCCATCTCCTGCCTCTATTACACTATAACCTTTTTGCATAAGAAAATCTTTTATTAATTTTCTCATTCTTGACTCGTCATCTACCACCAAAATTGTCATATCATTCATATTTAATTTCATTCCTTTCTAACCCACAAATTCAGCACAATTTTAACTTTTTTATCATTTACAACTATTTATATTTTATTTTTTCTTTGTGTTCTTTATGTGAATTTAAAGAGTTATTTTAGTATCAATTTGAATTAAGAATTTAATATAGATAAATTAAATATTGTCAATAAATATATTTAACACTTATTATCTATTAATAATAGCCGAAACTAATTATAGCTCGGCTTTATTAATTACTGTAATTTGTAACTATAAGTTTTATTTTTTCATTCCTTCTTTTATATATTCTATCTCTTCTTCTGCATCTAACCTCATAAATAGTGGTTCTCCCTTAGGAACTACTTGCATATTTTCTTTTACTTTTCCATATTCTTTTGCAGAATCCCAAGTTTTTAGTTCTTCATCTTGTATTCCAAGTTGTTCAAACATTTTGCTTGAAGTATCTTTCATAAATGGTTGTAATAACACTGCTACTATTCTTAAATTTTCAATTAAGTGGTACATTGTACTTGCTAATTTTTGTTTATCTTCTTCTACTTCAGACTTTGCTAAAACCCATGGTTCTGTTTCATCTATATATTTGTTTGACCTTGAAATTATTGCCCATATTTCTGAAATAGCATTTGAAACATGTATGTCTTCCATGTTTTCTTCTACTTGTTTTACTTTATCTAAAACTGTTTTTTCTATTTCACTATCTACACTATTTCTTACATCTGTAAGTTTCGGAACTTTTCCCTCGAAGTATTTATTTAACATTCCTATTGTTCTGTTTAAAAGATTTCCTAAATCATTACATAAATCAAAATTAAACCTTTCTACAAAGCCCTCTGGTGTAAATACTGCATCTTGACCAAAAGGGAACTCTCTTAATAAGAAATATTTTAAAGCATCTAATCCATATCTATCTATTAAAAGTTCTGGATAAACTATATTGCCTTTAGATTTTGACATTTTTCCATCTTTCATCATTATAAAGCCATGTGCATATAATTTTTTAGGAATTGGTAAATCTAATGCCATTAGAAATATTGGCCAATAAATAGCATGAAATCTTATTATATCTTTTCCAACTATTTGTAAATCTGCTGGCCAGTACTTCTTTAATTTGCTATCATCTTCTGAGCCATAACCAAGCGCTGTAATATAGTTTGTTAAAGCATCTAGCCAAACATACACTACATGTTTTGGATTTTTAGGTACCTTAACACCCCAATCAAAACTTGTACGACTTACACATAAGTCTTCTAATCCTGGTTTTATAAAATTATTAAATAATTCATTTTTTCTTGATTCTGGAATTATGAAATCTGGATTTTCATCATAAAATTCTTCTAACCTTTTTTGATATTTTTTCATGTTGAAGAAGTATGATTCTTCCTTCATTTTTTTAACTTCTCTACCACAGTCTGGACATTTTCCATCTACTAATTGAGTTTCTGTAAAGAAGGTTTCGCATGGCATACAATACCAACCCTCATATTCGCCTAAATAGATGTCTCCTTGATCCATTAATCTATCAAATATTTTTTCTACGACTTTAACATGCCTATCTTCTGTTGTACGAATAAAGTCATCATAATTTATATCCATTTTCTTCCACAAAGTTTTAGCAAGCTCTGCCATACCATCTACATATTCTTGAGGAGTTTTGCCTGCTTGCTCTGCTACTGTTTGAATTTTTTGACCATGTTCATCAAGCCCTGTTAACATATAACTATCAAAGCCTCTCAACTGTTTATACCTTTTCATTGTGTCTGCTAAAACTGTTGTATAAGCAGTTCCAATATGAAACCTCCCACTTGGATAATATATAGGTGTTGTTACATAAAAATTTTTGTTTTCCATGATATAAATCATTCCTTTCACTTTGATAATTTTCTTTTACTTAAGTTATCACTTATTTTATAGCAAAAAGCCTGTATTGTCAATAATTATACTTGTTTTATTTTATAATGTTAAATTTACACTTACTTTTACAATTTTTCCTTATATTCTTGTCTAATATTCATTTTTATTGTATAATACATCTATATTTTATATAGGAGATGTTTTTTTTGAAAAAACTAAATGAAACTATAATGCAATTTTTTGAATGGTATTTAAAACCTGAAGATAATTTATGGAATAAAACTATTAATGAAGCTTCTTATTTATCTTCAATAGGTATTACATCTGTATGGCTTCCACCAGCATATAAAGGTGCAAGCGGTATAAATGATACTGGCTATGGCGTATACGACATGTACGATTTAGGTGAGTTTGATCAAAAAGGTTGCATTAGAACAAAATATGGTACTAAAAAGGAATATTTAGAAGCTATTAAAGTTTTAAAAGCGAATAATATTTCTGTTTTAGCGGACATTGTATTCAATCATAGATTAGGTGCAGACGAGTTTGAAAACGTTATTGCTGTTGAAGATGACCCTGTAAATAGAAACAATTCTATTAGTGAACCAAGAACTATTAAGGCATGGACTAAATTTAATTTTGATGGCAGAGGTTCTACCTATTCTAATTTCAAATGGAACTGGACACATTTTCATGGAGTCGATTGGGATGATATAACTCAAAAGAAGTCTGTTTATAAATTCTACGGAAAAGATTGGGATTCAGATGTAGATAGAGAAAACGGCAATTATGATTATTTAATGGGTGCAGATGTAGATTTTAATAATGTAAATGTTGTGAACGAATTAATTTCGTGGGCAAAATGGTATGTTGAAACTTCTCACATTGATGGTTTTAGAATGGATGCTGTTAAACATATTAGAGCTTCATTTTTAAAAACTTTTTTATCCACACTTCGTGATGATTTAGAGCAAAAATTATTTACTATTGGTGAATACTGGAGTGGAGATATAGAAACACTTAAAAATTTTATAAAAGAAACTAAAAGTTCAATGAGTTTGTTTGATGTACCTTTACATTACAATTTATTTAATGCTTCTAATAGTAATGGTCATTATGATATGAGAAGAATTTTCGATGGTACACTTGTAAAATCTAAACCAGAACTTGCAATCACTTTTGTAGACAATCACGATACTGAACCTGGTCAATCTTTAGAGTCTTGGGTACAAGATTGGTTTAAACCTCTTGCATATGCCCTAATATTATTAAGAAACATTGGCACACCTTGCGTATTCTACGGCGATTATTATGGAATACCAGAGAAAAAATTTAAAGGCAAAAAAGATTTACTAGAAAAACTTATTTTAGCAAGGAAACGCTTTGCTTATGGAAATGAAGTTGATTATTTTGATGACCCAAATATTATAGGTTGGACTCGCGAAGGTAGCTTTGACCACCCAAACTCTGGTATGGCCGTTATTATGTCTGATGGTCCTGATGGTTGTAAAGCTATGAATGTTGGAAAGAAATTAGCAGGTTCTTTACTTTATGATTATCTTGGAAATGTTAATGAACCTGTATATGTAGATGATGAAGGAAATGGCATTTTTTATACTAGAGCTCGCAGTGTTTCAGTTTGGGTTCTTCGAGAAGATGAAATGAAATAATTATTTTTAAATATAAAAAGCATCCTAATATTTTATTATAGGATGCTTTTAATATTGTTATAATTCTTATTCATTTACTGCAATTAAGGCTTTTATTTTTATTCCTTCTGCCATAAACATTTTCTCATGCTCTGTTTGTATATTATCCCAAAAATCCACTTCATTTTCTAAATCATATGTACATTTTATAACTTTAAAATTTGTATCTTTTAAATATACTAAAGTATCTTCAAACAAATTATCATCATCTGTTTTGAATCTAATTTCTCCACCTTTTATTAAAAATTCTTTATATTTTTCCAGTTGTATTCTATGTGTTAACCTTCTTTTTCTGTGCCTACCTTTTGGCCAAGGATTACAAAAATTTATATAAATTCTTTCTATTTTATCTTCTTTGTTTAGTATTAATGGTATTCTTTCTATATCAAACCTTGTTAAATATACATTATTTATTTCTTCGTTTTCTTCATTATACTTTTGCTCTATTGTTCTTTTGGCAATGCCTAGCATTGCATCTACCATATCTATTGCTATATAATTAATATTTTTATTTTTGACTGCTAAATTTGCTATAAAATTTCCTTTTCCACAGCCTAATTCTAAATGAATAGGAGATTCATTTTCAAATAATGTTTTCCATTTTCCTATATAATCTTCTGGATTATCTATATAAAATTTACTTGCCTCTAATTCTGGCCTTGCCCATGGCTTATACCTTATTCTCATTTCTATTCTTCCTTTTTATATTTTAGGTGGATTAGTAAATAAACTGTATATTGATGTCCAAATAGCCTGTGCCAACATTACAACCGCATCTACTACCCACTTTACTATTGGATTGCCTTCATAAAATGCTACTAATAATTTATTTGTTGGTGGGAAAAACCAAAGTGCAGTTATTGCTACAGCTAATATTACTATTACCTCTAAAAGTATTAATGTTTTTTTCCATGTCCATTTTTCCTTTATTTTATAACCCAAACTCCTTAAATAATTATAATACGCATTTTGATACTCTTGATTTAATTGCTCTTGCATTTTTTGCCTATATTTCTGCTCATATTTTTCATTCCTAACTTGTCTTTCATATGCTTCTCTATCTAACTGTTCTTGAAGTTTCCTTCTATATTCTTCTTCATAATTATTTTGATTTTCATTTGTATAATCTTTTATTTGTTCACTAGTTGTTTCATAATTATTTTGCTGTTCATATTCATTTCTTATATAATTATTTTTCTGATTATCTGCTTCTTCTTGCCTTTTTCTTTTTAACATTTCGTCATACTCTGCTCTTTTTTCAGGGTCAATTAATACGCCATAAGCCTCATTTATCTTTTTCATCATTTCTTCAGCTTTTGACTTATTTTGTGGCTGTTGCAAATCAGGATGATACTTTTTTACCAACACTTTATACGCCTTTTCAATTACTTCATTAGATGCCTTTTCACTGACCTCTAATATATCATAATAATTTTCCATTCTTACTTCCTTACCCTTATATTACAATTATAACATTTTATTTTTTAAAAACATAGTATTTTGTAAAAAAATGTGTTATAATGCAACTATTAAATTAATTTTTAGGAGTGATTACGTTGAAATTAACATCTGACAATGAAACTTTAGCAGAAAACAAAGTATTAATTTTATATGTTTTATCTAAAGTAGGTAAACCAATTTCCAATGATTCTCTTTTGAATTTAGTGCTTACTATTACAGATATGAACTATTTCTATTTTCAACAATTCTTGTTAGATTTAATAGAAAATAAATATATTATAACTTTCCCTAAAGATAATAAAAACTTCTATGACATAACTGATTTAGGAAAAGAAACTTTGAAACTTACTCAAGATATTATTCCTGGCATTATAAAGCTACGTGTAGATAGTAATTTCAAAACTGAAATTGACAATTTTAATAATGAACATTCTATAATTGCTGAATACACTCCTCAAAGTGAAGATAATTTTATGGTTACATGTAAAATGATTGATAATAATGAAACAATTTTTGAATTAAAAACTTTCGCTGGTTCACGCAATCAAGCAAAAGAAATTGCAGATAATTGGAAAAATAATGCGGATAAAATTTATCCCCAAATTATAGATACTATTACTAAAAAAGATTAAAGTATTAAACTATTAGGGACGGGGTTAAATAGTTTAGCACAATTTATTTTTTTAGTTAAACTATAGGGGACTGTGTTAAATAGTTTAGTGGAAATATATTATGTTTTGCAATAAAATAATAAATTCACTAAACTATTTAACACAGTCCCCTATAGTTTAACGGTAATTTCAAAGTTACTTTAGTGTGCTAAACTATTTAACCCCGTCCCTAATAGTTTAATTGCATCTTCGATTTTTACCTCTTGTACTTCATCACTATTTCTCATTTTTAATTCTACTATACCGTCATTTACTTTCTTACCTACTGTAATTCTAATAGGAATTCCTATTAAATCCATATCATTAAATTTTACTCCTGGTCTTTCATCTCTGTCATCTAAAATTGTATCTATTCCCATTTCCGTTAATTGTTTGTATAAACTTTCTGATACCTCGACCTGTTTTTCATCTTTATTACTTATTAAAACAATGCAAACTTTATATGGTGCTATATTCATTGGCCATATAATTCCCTTTTCATCATGATTTTGCTCTACAACTGCTGCTACTAATCTTTCTATTCCTATTCCATAGCATCCCATTACAACTGGTTTTAGCTCATTGTTTTGGTCTAAATAATTAAGTCCTAAACTTTCGCTATATTTTGTTCCTAATTTAAATGTATTTCCAACTTCTATACCTTTTTTAAATTGTAGATGGCCATGTTTGCAATTTGGGCATAGTTCTCCTTCTTGTACATTTCTAATATCTACAACATAATCTGCTTTAAAGTCTGTGATATTTACATTTTTATAATGATAGTCTGTTTCATTTGCACCTACCACAAAGTTTTTCATATGTGTCACGCCATTGTCCATAATTACTGGAATATCTAAACCTATTGGTCCTGCAAAGCCTACGTTTGCATTTGTAATTTTTATTACATCTTCAGCTTCTGCAAGTGCTACCTCATTTGCCTTTAAAAGCTTTTGAAGTTTTACTTCATTTATTTCTTTGTTTCCTTGCACTAAACATGCATAGAATTTATCGTTTACCTTATATATTAATGTTTTTACAAATTTTTCTGGCTTTTCGTTTAAAAATGCACTTACTTCTTCTATTGTTCCAGCATTTGGAGTATGTACTTTTTCTAGTGACTTTTGCTCTTCTTGTGCAGTTTCTTCTTCATCTACACATGCGCTTACTTCTATATTAGATGCATAATCACAGCTATCACATAATACTAAAATATCTTCTCCAACATCTGTTACTGCTTGAAACTCCTCTGAAAGTAGACCTCCCATTACTCCTGTGTCTGCTCTAACTACTACATAATTTAAGCCTAATTCTTTGCATATTTTGTTATATGCTTCGAATTGCTTTTTGTAAGATATATCTGAACTTTCTTGATCTATATCAAAACTATACGCGTCTTTCATTGTAAATTCTCTTGTTCTAATTAAGCCTAACCTTGGTCTTACTTCATCTCTATATTTATTTCCTATTTGGTATAATGTGTATGGTAAATCTTTGTATGATTTTGATTTCATCATAGCTGCTAGCACAAAAAATTCCTCATGTGTTGGACCTAATGCATATTCTCTATTATATCTATCGTTTAATTTAAATATTGATGAACCAAATATGTCATACCTTCCAGATTTTTTGAACACATCAACTGGAAGTAACATTGGCATTGTTACTTCTTGTGCGCCAGCTTCATTCATATTTTTTCTTACTATATTTTTTACATTTTCAACTACTTTATTTCCAAGTGGCAATTTCATATAAATTCCATTTCCAACTTTTTTAAACATTCCACTTTTTACTAATAAATTTCCACTTTCTGAATCTTCATCTTTCATATCTTCTCTTAAAGTATAAAAAAAGTTCTCGCTTAATCTCATT
Organism: uncultured Clostridia bacterium; assembly: GCA_947626235.1. Taxonomy (GTDB): domain Bacteria; phylum Bacillota; class Clostridia; order TANB77; family CAG-508; genus UMGS1663. Next base: position 21,437 of record CANQRI010000013.1, read on the forward strand.
TCTATTCTCCTTACTTTATAAATTTTTATTCACTACTATATTTATGTCTGTTTCTTCAAGCTTTTCTTTCTCATCATTTTCTATAATATCATCTATAACAATTTGTTGATTTTCATCTATTTTATATCTCGGTAGTTCCGGAAGTTCATCTAAACTTGTATAACCAAACATTTTTAAAAATTCATTAGTTACACTGTACATTGTTGGTCTTCCTGGCGCATCCATTTTGCCAACTTCTTGTATTAAATTGTATTCTAGTAATTTGTATATAGTTCCATCTGAACCAACCCCACGAATTGACTCTATCTGCGCCCTTGTAATTTTAGGATTATAGGCAATTATTGATAGAGTTTCCATTGCTGCATTTGATAAATTAGGCTTACTTCTTTTATCCAATATTGGATATATATATTCGTAATATTCTTTTTTAGATACTAGTTGGAAGTTATCATTTACTCTTATTATTTGTATTCCTCTATTTTGATTATCTATATTCATGCTTTCTATGACAGAAAAAATTTCTTCAGAACCTAGTTCTAAAGCTGACATTAATTCTTTTATATTTACTTCTCTACCTGCACTAAATAATATTGCCTCTATTATCGCTTTCTTTTCTTGTAACTCCATATTTACCTCCCCCTATTACCTAAACTTATTCTGTTGCATTATAACATAAACTAACAATTATTACAATATTTATTTAAGCTCTTGCAGTTTTTTTTAGTATATGTTAATATAAAATTATATTAAGATTAAGGACGGTGTTTGTTATGGAAGATGCTGATTCAAAAAAAATAGAAATTGTTTCTGGTGATGGTAAAGATTTAAATATATCACCTGTTACAGACTATATAAATATTGAAAAACCTAAAAAAGATAAAGAAAAGAAAAATATTATTATTCCTGGCGAACAAGAAGATAATAAAGATTAATAAAAAAAGAGCTAAATAAAACAATTATGTTTTCATTTTGGCTCTTCTTTTTTCTTCACATATTATTTCTTGGAGAATATTTAAATACTAAATATTTAAAATCTTGCTCATTTTTCAAAATTAGTAGCAATGCTTCTTGTCCGAAGCTAAAGCTTCCAAAACTTACTTGTTTTCCGTCCTGAATAACCATTG
>CANQRI010000014.1 GCA_947626235.1 uncultured Clostridia bacterium
CAAGCTCGTAGATTAGGCATACGTATTAAAGGCGAAAAAGGAAATTATTATGCACATACTTTAAACAATACAGTTGTTGCCCCACCTCGTATGTTAATTGCAATATTAGAAAACAACTATCAAGAAGACGGAAGTGTTATAATTCCAGAAGTATTAAGACCTTATATGGGCGGTACTGAAAAAATTAGTCCTAAAAAATAACTGTTTGAAAGGATTGTATAAATATGATAATAAAAAATCCACAATTTGAGATATCAGCCGTATCACCTAAACAATATCCTCAAAATGAACTACCTCAAATTGTTTTAGTAGGAAAATCAAATGTTGGTAAGTCTTCATTTATAAATACAATGGTCAATAGAAAAAAACTTGCTAGAACAAGTTCTGAACCCGGAAAAACAAGGCAAATTAATTTTTACAATATAGATAATATTTTTTACTTTGTAGATTTACCTGGCTATGGTTACAGTAAAATGTCAAAGCAAGAACAAGAACGCGTAGGAAGCTTTATAGAAGAATATTTATCAAAAAGCAAAAATATTGCACTTATAATTTTTTTAATAGATATTAGACATTCACCTACTGAAAATGATAAATTAATGTACAGATATATAATTGATACAAATAGACCTTGTTTAGTAATAGCAAATAAAGCAGATAAAATTGCAATAACAAAAGTAGATAATACTGTTCATGAATTACAAAACTTATTGAATCCTTTAAAAGACATATTATTCCTTCCTTTTTCTGCTGAAAGAAAAATTTACACAGAAAAAACTTGGGAAGAAATAGAAAAAATAGTTTTTGGAAAATAGTTTTTATATATGAAAAATCCATCTTACCCTTAAATAGTAAGATGGATTTTTCCCATTTCTTCTATAAATTCATAAATTTCATTTTCTGTGAATACATGTAACTTTCCTCTTTTAAAAGAAACATACTCTTGTACCTCTTTTGGTATTTCTATGTTATATTTTTCTATTAATTTTTTATTAATTCTATCATAATCATTGTAAATTTCTTTAGTCCATCTACCTTTTATTAACTCATTATAAAATTTTACATCAGTAATAAGATGCAACCTATAACCGCATATTAAAACTCGTTTCTTCAGGATAATCTTTAATAAAGGCTTTTACATCTGACTGCGCACTTTCTTTTCCATAATGGGATTTAGTTTTATCTTCAATTAAGTCTGGTGCTATTGTTCCTTTTATAAATTCCTTTTCGTCATATTCTTTATGCTTTTTCAAATATTGCTTTGCAACTGCTATGTGTATTAAAAAACTTGGCATTTATATGTTCTCCTCTTTCCATTTTAAGTATTCTTTATCTTCTTTTGATACCTTTTTGGTTATCATTTTTAAGGCTTTTTGCCTTTCCAAAGTAATTAAATGCCCACAGCCTACACATCTTAATTTAAAATCTACTCCAACACGAGTTATTTCCCATAGTTTACTTCCACAAGGGTGTTCTTTTTTAGTTCTAACTATATCTCCAATTTCATATTCCATATATATCTTTCCTTTAGTTTATAGAGTAATACTTTTTCACAATCTAAATTCTATAAAGCCTTAAGAGCTTTTTCAAATCTTGCTTTTATGCTATCTTTGCCTAAAACTTGCATTATTTCATACATATCTGGTGTATTGCTTCTTCTTGTTAACGCAACTCTTAAAACTGTACTTACATCACCTACATGGCCTGGCCACTTTTCTGGCTCTTTCTTCCATTCTTTTACTTCTCTTGCATAGCCTATTTCTTCTGCTAAATCTTTTATTTTATCAAACCATGTTTGCTTATCATCATTTTCATTATAATATTTTTCAATATACAATTTTACAATTTTTTCTATAGTTTCTTTATCTTGTACTTTTTGATAATCATATTTTTCATCTATTCCATCGAATTTATCATCATACATATATATAATATTATCTTTTACATCTGACCATTTTGAAATATCTTTTCTAGGCTTTGCATTTCCTCTTTCTATTCCAAATACTTTTAAAGCATACTCTTTATTTTCAAGCATTTGCTCTAATTCTTTGTCATATACTTTTGCCCATTTCATTGCTTCATCATAAATTTGCTCTGCTGTATATTTTGATATTACAGTCTTTGATATATCTAATATTTTTACAATATCAAATAATGCTCCACTTACACTCATTTTACTTATTTGTAATTCAAAATCATCTAAAGAAGCATTTGGGTTTGCTTTTCTCCAACTTTCAAAATTAGAGTTTGCTATGTTTAATAAATATTCAATTACTGCTTCTTTTGGAATTCCTTCATCTGTGTAATAGCTTACTGCTGCCTCTGGATCTTTACGCTTACTTAACTTTCTTTTTCCGCCATCATCTTCCTTCATTATAGGAGCAATATGTGCATATTTTGGTGCTTTAAATTCTAACATTTGGAATAATTGCAAATGAATAGGTATTGAAGATAGCCATTCATCTCCACGAATTACATGAGTAGTTTGCATTAAATGGTCATCTACAGCATGTGCAAAATGATATGTTGGAAGTCCATCTGCTTTTATTATTACTATATCTTGATCATTCTCTGGAAAGTCTACATTACCTTTTATTAAATCATGATGTTTAATTCTTTTTTCTTCATTTCCAGGTGATTTTAGCCTAACAATATATTCTTCTCCATTCTTTATTTTTTCTGCTGCTTCTTCAACTGAAAGATTTCTATATTTTGCCCATACTCCATAATAACCTGGTCTTATTTTTGCCTTTTCTTGCTTTTCCCTCATTTCTTCTAATTCTTCTGTTGTTGCAAAACATGGATATGCTTTACCTTGCTCTAATAAATGTTTAGCATAAGCTTGATATATATCTTTTCTTAATGATTGCTTATATGGACCATAATCTCCCTTTTCATTTACTTCATCTATCATTCCTTCATCTGGAGTTAAACCAAAATCTTCTAATGATTTTATTATGCCTGTTACTCCATTTTCAACTTCTCTTTTTTGGTCTGTATCTTCTATTCTTAAAAATAGAACTCCATCTGTTTGCTTTGCTAATTTTTTAGCTATTGCTACTTGATATAATGAACCTAAATGAACAAAACCTGTTGGACTTGGCGCAAACCTTGTTACTATTGCTCCTTCTTTTAAATTTCTCTTTGCATATTTTTCTTCATAATATGATATAGGTTTTGCATCTGGAAATATTAAATTTGCTAAATCTTTATAATCCATATTTTTTCTCTCCTTTATAGTGTGCTATATACATTATATAGCACAATTTTACCTCCATATTATAACAAATATCCTTCTTATTTACAATACTTTATTTTATTTTACGTAAAAACAGGCGGAAATATTAATTTCCGCCTTTAAATATAACTTCATTATTACAATACATACAGTTTTACTCTTTAGAGTTCTATCTAAACACTACTCTTGCACTTTTCGGCAAGCAATGTTATTCCTCTAAATAGCAGCCAATTTCTGCAATCAATTCACTTTGAGCTCTGATTGCTTCGCATTTTGCTGCCTCTGACCATTTTTCAATGGTAAACTGGTCTTTCCATCTTTTGGAGTTGTATGCCATCATAATTCCTCTTGAGGAATTTACCACAGCACCGCCACCCTTTTTATCGAAGTTTACAACAATATCTTTGGCAGTTGCACCCTGCGCACCATACCCCGGTACCAAGAAAAAGGTATTCGGCATAATCTTTCTAAGCTCTTCTGCCTGCTTAGGATGGGTTGCACCTACAACTGCTCCTACCAAATTGTAATCTTCGTCGCCTTCGGGGTTGGTATAGCTTCCCCACTGGTTCACCAGTTCAGCAACCTTCATGTACACGGTCTTCCCATCTTTCAAAACCAAATCCTGAATTTCTGCAGAAGAAGGATTAGATGTCTTCACTAAAACGAAAACTCCCTTCCCTGTTTCTTTTGCCAAATCCAGAAACGGCTTTATGCCATCGGTTCCAAAATACGGGTTGATAGTAATAGCATCAAACGGAGAATCTTCACACAGGAAGGCGTTTGCATACTGCTCGGACGTATTGCCGATGTCTGCCCTCTTTAAATCGCCTATTACAAAATAGCCTAATTCTTTGGCATACTTTGCAATTTCCCAATATACATACTCCATGCCACACGCCTCGAAAAACGCACTGTTGATTTTTACCACACCAACTTCCGGCTGTAACGCCTCTAAATACTCCTCGCAAAAATCCCACATCTGGCTTTCAAGGATGTCGACCTCATCCATAATCTCATCAGAACCATCATATTTGCCCTGACTTGCCTCAACCATAGATAAAATCTTTGTAATATCCGGGTCAAGGCCCGCTACAAGTGGTCCCCTTTCTTTTACTATCTGGTTTAACCGTTGCATTGCATTCATGTTTTTTCCCTTTCTGCTCATTTGAGCTTAAGATATTTTTATAAGTAACATATTTATATTAGCACAAATCTGCTTGTTGTGCAAGTTAAACTATTAGGCGCAGGTTTAAACTATTAGGGACGGGGTTAAATAGTTTAGTGCACTAAACTATTTAACCCCGTCCCTAATAGTTTAACCAACGCTGGTTGGTAGTTTTATAATGACATTATAATAGGTAAAATCATAGGATTTCTTTTTGTTTTTTGGAATATATAATCTCTAATATTATCTTTTAAAGTAGATTTTATTGTTCCCCAATCTGTTATTCCCTTCATCTCTAAATTTTGCACTTCGTCGCGTATTTCTTTTTTTACGTCATCCATTAAGTTTTCTGATTCTCTAACATATACAAAACCTCTTGAAATAACATCTGGTCCTGCAACAATTTCTCCTGTAGATGAATCCATAGTCATTACTATAACTATTAATCCATCTTGTGATAAATGTTGTCTGTCGCGAAGTACAACATTTCCAACATCTCCTACTCCTAAACCATCTACTAGTATCTTTCCAGATGGTACTGATGTTGTTAATTTTGCTTCGTTTTCGTTTAATTCTAATACTCTACCATTTGTAGTCATAAATATATTCTTTGGGTCTACTCCCATTTTTTTAGCTGTTTCACTATGTGCCATTAATTGCCTATATTCTCCATGCACTGGTATGAAGTATTTTGGTTTTACTAATGATAAAATTAATTTTTGTTCTTCTTGGCAAGCATGCCCTGAAACGTGTACATCATCTAATGCACTATATACAACCTCTGCTCCTATTTGCATTAAGTCATCTATTACTTTTGAAACTAGTTTTTCATTTCCTGGTATTGGAGTTGCTGAAATAATTACTAAATCATTCGGAGTAATTTCAACTTTTTTATGATCTCCTGTTGCCATTCTTGTTAATGCAGACATTGTCTCCCCTTGACTTCCTGTTGTAATTATTACTAATTGTTCATCAGTATAATTTTTTATCAAGTCTATATCTATAAAAATATCTTCTGGTGCATCTATATAGCCTAATTTTTTAGCAGTTTCTATCATATTTATCATACTTCTACCGCAGATTGCTATTTTTCTGCCATTTTCTGAAGCTGAATCTACAATTTGTTGAACTCTATGCACATTTGATGCAAATGTTGCAACTACTATTCTTTTTTTACAATTTACAAATAGCCTTTTAAATACCTCTCCTACTGTACTTTCAGACATTGTATAACCTTTTCTTTCAGAGTTTGTACTGTCTGATAATAGTGCTAATACTCCTCTTTTTCCTATCTCTGCAATTCTTGCTAAATCAGTCATTTCACTATTTATAGGTGTATAGTCTATTTTAAAGTCACCTGTATGCATTATTACACCAACTGGTGTATGAATTGCAAGCATTACAGAGTCTGGTATACTATGGCAACTTCTTATAAATTCTACCTTTATTTTTCCAAAGTTTACTACTTGACCTGGATTTACTTCTCTTAACTTTGTACTTCTTGATAAATGATGTTCTTCTAATTTATTTTGTATTAACCCTATTGTTAGCTTTGTTGCATATATAGGAATATTTATTTGCTTTAATACATATGGTATTGCACCAATATGATCCTCATGACCATGTGTAATTACTAAACCTTTTATTTTATCTTTATTTCTCTCTAAATAAGTGATATCTGGTATAACTAAATCTACACCTAACATATCATCTGTTGGAAATTCTAGACCGCAGTCTACAATTACTATTTCGTCGTCATACTCGAAAACTGTCATATTCTTTCCAATTTCTTCAATTCCACCTAATGGAATTATTTTTAAATTTGGCTTTTTAAATTCAAAACTATTTGCTTCTTTTTTATTTTTAGCAGTATTTCCTTCTCTTTTGCCTGCTCCTAATCTAGCATCTTTTTCACCTTTGTTTGACTCTAGTCTTGTATTTACTTCTCTCTTTTGTGTTTCTGGTTTAGCATTTGGTTCTTTTTTGTTTACTCCTTGTTTAGTATTTGCTTCCCCTTTATTTACTTGTAGCTTAGTTTCTTTGTTTACTTCTAATTTAGTATTTACTCCCCTTCTGCTTGTTTCTAATTTATTTACCTCTTTTTGATTTTCTTGTAATCTTACAGGCTTCCTTGCAGGGTAACTGTTTCTTGAATTTCTCGTATTATTCTTGGTAGAAGCTCTATTTGCATCTTCCCTAGATACTTTTTTAGAAACTTCTACTTCCTCTTTTTGTTTTACTTCTCTTGTCATTTTTTAATCCATTCCTTTCTTACAGGCACAAATCCAGCTGAAAAATTAAATTACTTTTCAACCTTTTTCTCCTTCTCATTTTTATACATCTAAATTTATATTTACGCACAAAAAAATAGTTTAAATTAATATTATAAACTATTTTGATTCTTATTTATACACTATATCTCATTAGTATAATTTAACACTTCTTTTGTTTTCTCTTTTTATTTTTATGAATCTCTTTTATAATATTACTCTTCTAACTTATTATATAAATTTAAATCTCTTCTTTACCACTATTTTGGTAACAACTGAATAATATTATACTATTTTTTTTTACTATTGTCAAATTTTAGTAAATGAATTATTTTATATAATAAAATAGCCACTATAACTTTATGAAAGATATAGTGGCACTTGTTCAAGTACATTTCTGTTCATTATTACTTAATCATTTTACTATCAAGTAATATGTAATTAGCTCTGTGAATGTATAACGCTAGTCCATCAACATTAAGTTTTGTAGTTTTGGGTAAATCATCTGGAATTTCCCAGTACACATTTTCCCCACCATAAACAGCGATTGGTACACCAAGTTGTGAGCATACAACAATAATTTTAGGCGTTCCTAACATATTTTTGATTTTATTAATATTTCTATCAAAAAGATTTATTGTTCCATCGCCATTCGTTGTAATATTTGTAGACAAACCAAAATCTTCCAATTTTTCAATGCCTTCTTCTGCAAATATAACAGTGTTACCTGTTTGTGCAACTTGATTTCCATCAATTGTCATTGTAACAACACTAGTTAGCTCATAGTTCGTACTGGCCGTACCGTCGGTATTAATAGATTTTGACTCTACATAATTTGCTTCTATACCAACTTTATCGCCTTCCATTGTCAGTATATTATTGCCAAAATTATCGTAGAAATCAATGTTAAAATGATTTCCTATTAACTCTCCTTTAATACTTTTCATTTGGTTGGACAACCACGCACAACCGCCTAATGTCATAACCAAGCATAAACAAAGAGTAATGCTTAAAATCCGTATAGAACTTGTTTTTTTCATATTAGATAACCTCCAATTTTGTTAATTAGGTTACTATAGTACTTGAACTTTTTTCAGGCTAATTATAGTTATTATACTATATTCTTTACATAAAGTCAAAACAAGTTTTTTGTTTTATTTCTTAAGTTTCTCATTGCTTCATTATTATCTCAATTATACACTTCACTTTTACTTATAAGCAAACTGCACCAATCATACCTGCATCATTATTAAGCTTTCCTAATACTAACTTTGGAACATTAAATGTATACTGTGCTTCATCTATTTTATTTAATAATTTACTATATAACACCTCTTTAAAATATACAAATCCTCCTCCTAAACATATTACTTCTGGCTCAATAATATTTACAATATTTGAAATTCCTAAAACTAGGTTATCTATATAATTATCTATAATTTCATTCATTTTTTCATTTTCTAAATTGTCTAAAACAAATTGTAATAATTCTTTTGATTCTACATTTTCATTTAAATTAAAACTTTCTATTACGCTTGTTTTAAAAGCCTTCATTGAGCAATATGTTTCAAAACAACCTTTATTACCACATTTGCAAAGATTGCCATTTTTATTTATTATCATGTGCCCATATTCAGAGCCTTCACTTCTTTTAGGTTCTACCAAATTTCCATTATAAAAAGTTGCTCCTCCTATTCCTGTACCCAAACACAAAAATACTGCATCAGAATAATCTTTTAAAGCTCCATACTGTTTTTCAGCAATTCCTGCACATTTCGCATCATTTCTAGCTGTTACAGGAACTCCATAATGTTCTTCTAAATCTTTTGCTAATGCAAATTCTTTTATATTCAAATTAAAAATTTCTTTTATTACATTATCTCTTACTTTTCCTGGGCTTGCTATCCCTATTTTTTCTATAAGGCACATTGGCGAACCTACAGTTCTTAATACATCTGATATATTATAAATTATAACATCTTCTATATATTGCTTTATTTCTTGCTCATTTTTATCTTTTATTATTAAGTCTTGTTCTTTTTTTACTACTATTTTACCGTTTTCACTTACTATTCCAACCCCTACATGGCTTCCACCTAAATCTACTCCTATTTGCATCTTTTTCACTTCCTAACTGTTTAACATTTCTTTCATTATTTAAGCAGGCTTTGTTTATATAAGCCTGCTTTACTAATTTACAATAAATCTGTTGTTGAAAACATAAATCCACCCATATAAACTTGAAGACAAGGTACAAGTACTATCAATACAAAGAATATTAATACTATTCCTACTAAAGAATATGCTACTTGTGGCAACACTTTTGTAATTTTACCTAATATATTATCTATATCGATTTCAATATACTTTGCTAGCTTGTCCATCATTTCTGTTAAATCTGTTTCCATTCCTATTTTTAACATTTCTGTAACCATAGGTGATGATAATTTTGACTTTTCAAAAGGCTCTATCCAAGAAGCTCCCTCTATAATATTGTTTATTGATGTTTCTATCATTGACACAAACATCTCATTTTTTACTACATTTTTACTTACTTCTAATGCCTCTTGAATTCTCATTCCACTATCTACATTTAACTTCATAGCCTTTATAAACCTTGAAAAATCTAATGAATATATTAACTTTCCAAATATCGGCATTTTATATTTTAGCTTATCTATATTGTATCTTCCTCTTGGTGTACTTTTATACCCTATAAATAATAGTACAAGTGCTAGGATTGCAAATACTGGTATGTACCACGTTTGTAGCACTCCATTAATAAAATTAAAGAATGATAATGTTATAGCTGGTAATTGGTCTGTACTTCCTACAGAATCATATACTCCCTGTATTGTTGGCACTGCTATTAACGTTCCTATTACTAATAAAAGCATTAAAACTACAAACTGTAATATATTTGGTAGTAGTATAGCCTTTACTTTTTTGTTAATACTATCTACATCATTTAAATATTTATTTGCCTGTTCTAAAGCATTTACTAGTGTGCCTGACATTTCTCCTACTTTAATCATATTTACATATATGTAAGGAAATATATCTGAATAATATTCCATTGTGGTGTACATATATTCTCCTGCTTCTACACCAGCTAAAATATCTTCAATTATTGCTTTTAGCGTTACATTTTGTGTACTTTCCAAAATTGTACTTAATGCATGTACATTATTAAAATCTGCCTTTTTTAGTACATACAAATTTTGAGTAAATACACTTAAATCTCTATTTGTTACTTTCTGACCTGTAGATAAAATTTCTTTTAGAGTTGCTGACTTTTTATTAGTTGCATCTAAATTCGATACATTTCTCTTTGCCCTATTCATTGCCAATTTTGAATACTTTACTTGTATAACATCTATTGGCGTCAACTCATTATTCTTTAACATTTCTACCAAATTCTGCTTACTAATTGCTTGAACTCTATTTTTTACCATTTGCCCATTTTTAGTTATCGCTCTATAAATATACTCTGCCATAGGTCCCTCCTATTAATAAATTGCTAATTTATCGTTTAATTCATCTAAAGTTGTAATACCTTGTAATACTTTGTTTATGCCATCTATTACAAGTGGCTTATAATCTCCATTTAATGCTTCTTGTCTTATTTCTTCGCTTGGTGCATTTTGTGATATAAGCTTCCTTATTTTTTCATCTATAATTAGTACCTCAAATATTCCTATTCTGTCATAGTACCCTGTAAAATTACACTTTTCGCAACCTTTTATGGTGTAAGTTTTTTTACCTGTAAAATCAATTTTTGCTCCATATTTATTTGCTATTTCAGTCATTATATTAATTTCCTTTTTATTAAAGTTTCTCTTTTTTGCACAATATGGGCAAACCCTTCTAACTAACCTTTGTGATACTGCTGTTGCAAGAGTTTCTGACATATCATAGTTTGAAAGTCCTAACTTTCTTAATCTTGTTATTACACCTATAGAATCTATTGTATGTAATGTAGATAATACATAATGACCTGTTTGTCCAGCTTGCATTGCTATTTCTGCTGTTTCTTTATCTCTTATTTCTCCAACTAAAATTATATTTGGATCTTGCCTTAAAACAGTTCTTAAAGAATCTGAAAAAGATGTTCTTGAATCTATTTCTATTTGGTTTAGACCTGGTATACGAATTTCTACTGGATCTTCTATTGTTGTAATATTTACCTCTGGTCTATTCAAATAATTAATAATACTGTATAAGCTCGTAGTTTTTCCTTCTCCTGTTGGTGCAGCAATAATTGTAACACAATTTCTTTTATTAAAGCTTTCATTTACTAATTTTTCATCTTCTGGAAAACCTAATTCATATATTTTCTTTATTGTTGAATTTTTCTTCAATAACCTTAAAACAAACTTTTCTCCATATATATTTTTTTGTGATGAAACCCTAATATTATATGCTGGGTAACTTATAATTCTACCATCTTGTGACTCTTGCTTTTCCTCATGCATATTTGATATGGCCTTTAGCCTTCCTATTAACTGTTGTTGCTTTTCTTTATCTATTGTAACTGCTGTAATTAATGTTCCATCTATTCTATATCTTACTCTTACTCTATCTTCCAAAGGCTCTATATGTATATCACTTGCTCTTTTTTCCATGGCAGTTTTTATAATTGTATCTAATAACTCGGTTATATCTGTGTTAGGGTTAATTTTGTCTGCTACTGACCCATCAAATTGGGCTAATATTTTATCTATATCACTTTCAAATGTGATATATTTTTCCATTATTAATCCTCTATTTAATAGCAATAATTTTATTTTATCTATTGCTCTTTCATCAGAAGTATCTGCAAAGCAAACCTTTATTTTTCCTGTTGATTTACTAAATGGTATTGCTTTATACCTTTTTGCTATATCTAAAGATATATAATCAGTTATATTTATTTCTATATCTTCAGGAGTCATTAATATAGCATTCTCTCCTAATATATCTCCTATTGCATCTATCAAAGCCTGTGGATCACATAATTTTAGTATATATATTATATCTCCTAGTTTTTTATTCGGAAAATTCTTTTGATATTCTAATGCTCTTTGTATATCATCTTCTGTTATTACCTTTCTTTTAGCAAGTTCAATTCCTATTGGTTCTGCTTGTTTCATTGTATTATCCTCCTTATCTTTTGTTACATATTACCAATATTTTAATACATAATTGGTAGTAGTTGCTAATTCTTCATTTTTGTCTAATTCTATACTTACTTTCAAAATATTTTTACTATTTTCAACTAACTTTTCAAAGTTGCATTTAGTAACGGTATTACATACTTTTAAATCATCTCTGTATATTCCATTATCTCTAAATGTGTATTTTACACCACTTTCAAATTCTATTTGCGTATCTGTTACATTAATAGTATCTGTGTTAGTTTTGCAATCTGCTAAAAATATTACATTAAACTTGTTTAGTTCAGCCATATATTTTCCTCGTTCAGATATGTAAGTAGAATTTTTCATTGCATTTGATACAATTAATGTTAATGCTGAAATTACAATAACTAATACTAGCATATATATTATTAAAGCTGTTAAGGTTATACCTTTTTCTGATTTTACTTTACTCATATTTATATTCCTTTACTTTTAATTTTTTTATAACATATTCTTCATCATGATTCATAAATTCATAATTTACTTTTATAGTAACTATTTTTATTACATCTTCCTTTTTATTGTAATTTTCTACAGAAACTTCGGTATTATATGCGTCTGGTATTTGAAATTTATTTCTTAACTCATAATTTATATCATTATTTACCTCTTCATATTGCATTCTATCTGTTTCTTCTGCTATTTTTATAGCATAATCTACTGCTAATGCATTTATTCTAACCGCAGTAGAATGACTGTATATATTATAAAAAAGTCCTGAAATTAAACCAACAAATATTACTATTACACATATAGAAATTGCCATATCTATTCCAGTTATACCTTTATTTTGTTTTACTTTACTTAAATTAACCATTTAAACCACCCAATAAAAAATATTTGCTATTATTAACACTATTATATTTGAAATACATAAAAAATAAGCTATAGGAACTTTCTTATTCTTTTCTTTTGTAAATTTATACAATATATTTCTTATTGCTACAGCAAATATTGTAATTATTGCAGTAACAACAAAATTTATACTTCCACTAAAGCAAGCCATTATTATACTTAACAAAGCTATTTGTATTGCATAATTATTTTTTAGCTTTCTTTTTAAATATAAAGTATCATTTATAAGTAGTGCTAGTATTATAAATAAGTATATAACATATCTATATATATTTACATTTCCTAATATATATAAATATATTATATATGCTGAAATAACTAATAGTTCATATAGTAATACTCCTTCATTAATTAAACCTTTTTCTTTATCTATACCACTTATTATTATAAGCCCTGTAATATATAGTAACCCTAAAATTAAATACACTAGAATTTCTATACTTTTTAATATATTGCAAATAGAAATAGCAAATAACACAAATACTATTCCAGTTAATAATTCTATTATTATATATTTAGGCGATATTCTATGTTTACAATATCTACACTTTCCACCTAATAAGACATAACTTATAACAGGGAACATATCCCAAAAAGATAGTTTATGCTTACAATTTGGACAATATGACCTTTTATGAGTTATATTTTCATGAAGTGGTAACCTGTGAATAGCAAGTGTACAAAAGCTACCAGTTAATAGCCCTATTAAAAAAATTGTTATATAAAATATTACTTCCATGTTTTCCCTACTTATATAAAATAAAGAGTTACCTAAATATGTTGACTTTTCGATAGGTAACTCATTATATTTAGTTTATGACTTCATTATTATATACAAATAGCATTATTTTGTTTTTTCACGTTCAATCATATTTTGTGCTATATCATATATAGTTTGTAAAGTTTGCTCTGTTTCTTCTTGAGCATTTATTGCCATGTCTCTTGCTTGTTGTGCTTGTGCCCATATACCATTTTGACCAATAACTGTTACTATACTAACTGATGCCAATATAACTAAAACTATTACTGTAACAACTAACGCAACTAACGTTACACCTTTTTCTGATTTTAGCATATAAACAACCTCCTTATATTCTCTATATTTTTAAAAGTAATAACTAATTATTTTTTACCTGTATTTCCCCATAAACCTTGTTGTGTATTAGTATTTGTGGTATTATTTTTTGAGTTATTATTTGTTTTGTCTCCTGTAGTTGTATTCGTTTTTTCTTCTTCATTGTTTTTATCTTCTGTATTTGTTTTATCTTCTTCGTTGTTTTTATCTTTATCATCATTTTTATCTTCCGTGTTTGTTTTATCATTTGTAGTGGTGTTTGTTTTACTTTTGTCACTAGTATTCGTTTTGTCAGTTGTGTTTGTCTTATCTTTATCTGTTGTATTTGTTTTATCTTTATCCGTTGTATTTGTCTTTTTATCATCTACCTCATTTGTTTCATCTTCATCTGCTTCTTCTGCTAAAAATGGATTCATTTTTCCTGCTACATAAGACTTATCTTTTTTATATTTATCTAAATCAGAACCATCTATAGTATAAGTTAAACTTTTTTCATCTAATTCTGTAACATCTTCAGATACTTCATTTTGTACACTTTCAGGTGTTGAATATGCTACTCTATTTGGAATAATCTTATTTATTGGATTATAATCGTAAAATATAATTGATAGCACCAAAACCACTGCTATAAATAATAATAACGATACTCCAATTTCTTTTAATACAGATTTAAACATAACTTATTTTCCTTTCTAATATGTAATTTTTACATTTTTTACAGTAAATGTTGCTCTTTGAACGCTTCCATCTTCTTCTTTGTTTACTATTTTAAAATTCTTTATTGTATAATTAAGTTTTGAATCTTTTTCTATTGCTTCTATAAAATTAGTTATTCCAACATATGAACCCTCTACAACGAAATTTATATCTGTAACACCTTCAATATCTCCTGCAACCTCTGTAAATTCTGTATAAACTCCTGCATCAGTAGCATGTGTTCCTAATTGAGTATATAAAAAATCTATTTGATAAGTTTTTTGTGTCATAGCATTTGCTATTTCTTTTGATGAAGTATTCTCTGTTAATTTTTCAAATTCTTCTCTTGCTTCTACTAACTTTTTGCTTTCTGAATTTAATTCACTATCTTTGCCTAAATAATAGTCATTAGTTAATTTATTTGTTTCTGCTATTTTAGAATCAATTTGATAATTTTTTTCTGCCAACTGTTGTATACTTGGAAGTTCAAAATTACCAATTTTTACTCCAGCTAAAGCTATGAATAACATTAAGAATACCGAAATTACTATGAGACTTATTAATACTACTTTTTTCATGGCAATTCTCCTTTTATGACAATTTTTATTTTTCCATCTGCACTTGTACCTGGAGTAGATGTTACATTGTTAAGAATTTTTCCATCTTTTATTTCACTTATAAAAAATCCTAACAAATCATATCTAGAAGATTGAACTTCTATAGAGACTTCCTTATCTACTGTGTTTTCTATTGATGTTAGTGCTATATCTCCATTTGGTATTGCACTCATTAATTCACTTAATAAAGTTGGAATTGCATTTTTGCTTGCATTTTGTGATGCTTTGTTGCTTGAATAATTAGTTAAATTATTTTTCATTTCCACATATTTAGATGTATTTTCTTTTATCTTTAGCAAATCCACTTCTGCTTTTACCATTTGCTCTTTATTGTTTTCGAATACATTATTTACTTCATCGAGCTTTGTTGTCATTTGACTATTTAATAACATTATTAATGCAATATACATTACACATAATTCTGTTAAACCTACTGCTAATCTTACTAACCATTTTTTTGGTTCATATATATTAGTTTTAAATTTACCTTTTCCAGATTTATTGTTTTGTTCACTTCCCATTTCTTTTGTTAGTAATATACTATCTGAAAGGGTTTGCTTTTTAAAGTTTATTTCTTTTATTCCTTTTCCTAACCCTTGCATAGCTAATGCTAATGCTGAATTGACTTCAATAAAATCTTTTATATTTACTTTTAAATTTTCTTTTATAAAATATGGTCTTAATAATTCACATTTTTGATTTGCTAGATATTCTTGGAAATATAAATCCACATTATTTATTACGCTTCCCAAACCAGTAATATATACCTTATTAATTGGAACTGATGATTCTTCTACTATTTTCTTTGTTTTCTCTGCAATTTTATATAAAACTGGCATTATATCTTCTAAATAGTTTGTTTCATCTTGTGAATAATCTTTTTCCATTGTATAAATTGTTGTATTTTTGCATATTTCGTAAGCTTTAGCATAAGAATTTTCTTTTGTACTTATTTTATTTATAAATTCTTCTGCCCCAACATCCAATTTTATTACTTCATATACATTTTTATTTACAATTTTAGTTACTGTTGTTTTATTTTCTATATTTACAACTATTGCATTTTCATTTGAATTAGTGTTTATTATATTTGTAATGGCCATTGGCAATGCTGTTATTGTAGAAACCTGACCTTCTGCAAAATACTTTAACTTTTCATTTATTTCTGCTTTATTGGCAGATATATGTATAGCTTTTATTTTTTCCTTGTCGTCTACATCTTGCACTAATGTATACCTTGGTTCTAATGCATTTTGATTATATTTTTTATTAGCACAATATACTTCAAACTCTGTTTCCACAGCTTTCTTTAAATCTTTTTTGCTAAGCAAATTAAATAAATAGAAATAATTATATACTTCATCTGAAAGATTTATACTAATTGGTGTTTTATAGCTAGCCGTTTCTTCTATTATTTGATTAACAGCTTCCTTAAAATTATCATAGAATTTTACTCCAAAAGCATCTACTTTTACTAAATCTTTATCTCTTTGCACCTTAGCATATTTTATATAATTAGTGTCTATATACAAACCTAAACAACTTGACATGTTAACTCCTTTTTTGACACATTTTGCCAAAATATTTTTATATATTGTTATTTTATAATTTTTCAAATTAAAGTCAATAGTTTTAATCAATTCGTAATGTAAGTGTAATATATATGTAATATTTTGTTTTATTTGCGCAAAAAAAATACAATTTGTAAATTGTATTTTTTTAATTTATATTCAATTAACCTCTAATAAAATATACCGCCATTATAATAACTGCAATAATTATTCTATATATTGCAAAGATTTTGAAGTCCCCTTTTTGTAAGTATTTTAATAAAAACTTTATAACTAACAGTCCAACTACAAAGCTTGCAAATACTCCAACATAAAACGCTATACTTCCAAAAGCGAAATCACCAATTTTAAGTACAGTTGCCGCAAGTACTATTGGAGCAGATAGCATAAATGAATATTTAGCAGCAGACTTTCTTTCTATTCCCATTGCTCTTGCTGTAGTCATTGTAATTCCAGACCTTGAAACACCAGGTATAAAAGCCAAACATTGGGAAATTCCTATCAAAAATGTTTGTTTAAATGTCATATTTTCGTATTTAGTTTTTGATTTTGCCTTTTTATCTACAATATATAAAATAACACCCATTACCATTAATGCTATTGCAATTATTATTGGAGTTTCTAGTACATCTCCTGCAAATTTATCTAGTATAAAACCTATTATACCCCCTGGTATTGTTGCTGCTACAATGTACCAAAACATTTTTCCTTCAAAACTTCTTTTGTTTTTTACAACTAGTTCATAGCCACCTTTTATTAACTTTATCCAATCCTTAAAGAAAAATATTCCTATTGCAAGAAGTGTTCCAAAGTGAAGTGCCACATCAAAAGCTTCGAAATCTAATTTAAATTGGTTGGAGCTGCTCCAACCCAAAAGCCATGGTATTATGTTTAAATGCGCTGAACTTGAAATTGGTAATAATTCTGTTATTCCCTGTACTATTCCTAAAATTAATGCTTGTAAAATACTCATATTTTTCCTCTTTCCTTACAATACTTTTATTTCATTAAAAACATTGTAAATTGTATCTTTTATAAATTCTGC
Source organism: uncultured Clostridia bacterium (assembly GCA_947626235.1). GTDB lineage: Bacteria > Bacillota > Clostridia > TANB77 > CAG-508 > UMGS1663. The sequence continues at coordinate 17,713 of CANQRI010000014.1, forward strand.
TGATGTCAGTGGTGCCACCTTTCCTGGTAAAGATAGTGCCCATATTGTTTTTATTCCCATTTTATTGGCTACGCATCTATCTACCCCACCTGGACTTGATGCTAAATCTATAATTAAACAATCCTTATTTAACAAACACAACTTTTGCTCATCTAACACTAAACTTGGTATTGTATTCATAATTATATGAAATTTATTTAAATGTTTATGTAATTCGTTTAAATTTATCGGTTTATAGCCATAAGCTTTAATCCATGCTAAATCTTCATTTTTTCTTGCTTCACAATATACATTTGCTCCCATTGCGTGAAGTGCATTTGCTAAAATTTTTCCAATTCTGCCAAAACCCATAATTAGAATATTACTTCCATGTATAGTTCTTACTGTTTCTTCCATTGCAATTTGTATTGCCCCTTCTGCAGTAGATATTGCATTTAGAACAACTAATTCCTCTCTATTTAGCAAATCTATTATTTTTATATTTTTTCCTTTTGCTAAATTATAAACCTCTTGTTTTATACTCCCTGCAATAAAAGTTTTACCTTCTAATTTAGGTATAAATTCTTCTAATGTAATATTGGTATCACTAAATGGTGTGTTTATATTAATATTATTGCTAGATAACGGTATCGGTCCTATCAATATTTCAGATTTACTAATTAATTCATCTATACTTTTACACCTTTCTACATTTTCTGCTTTATGCATATTTTCCAATGCATAGGTATAAATTTTATATCCATCATTTGTTAGCAATCTCGTTAGATTTATAATTCTTAAATCTCCACCTATTACTGATACTGTGTTTAACAATCTACATTCATTCCCTTCGCCTAATTAAATACAATATATTATATTTATTTTTTGGTGTATTATTACTTTATTCTTTTTCCCTTTGAATGTCTTTTTCAGCTTTAATATGTTGCATAGCTTTTATATCAGTTTTATTAAGCGTTCCAATTAATTCGTAAGTATTTTCTAAATGTAACATTGTTAACTTTTCTTTTTGAGATAACTTTTTATTTTTTTGCTCATTTTTTTGTTTTTCATCAGGTTTATTTATTTTCCTTATAATCATATTAAATGCAAATTGTTTTTTAGCTTTTTCGTAATATCTAGCATCTTCCTCTATTGCCATATTTAAATAATTAACTGCCTTTTCTTCTTTTCCCTTTATTACTGCAATATATGCTAAATAGTAGTAACTACCCGCTTCAACTTCTTCACCTTGCAGTGCTTCTTCAAAATATTTTTCGGCTTCGTCTAACTCATTATATAACATTGCAATTTGAGCCAAACTATATTTTGAACTATATAACAATGCATTTAAATCTGCAGCTTTTTCATAATATTCTTTTGCACTTTGGAAATCATTAAGTCTAGTATAAATCATGCCTAAATTATAGTAAATATCATAATTTGCTTTATCATATTTTAATGCATCCATATATACATTTACTGCTTCTTTAAACCTTTCTTGCTCATACAGTATTGTTCCTAACAAATCTGTTGCCTCATATAAATCTGGCTTTTTTCTTAATAAATCTTTCAGCATTGTTATTGCATTTTCTTTTTTATTTGTTTCATTTAACAATTTTGCTATATTAAAATATGAGTTATAATCTTTTGAATTTAATTCAACAGCCCTTACATATTCTTCTATTGCAGTTTGTTTTTTGTCTATTTTTTCATAAATAATAGCTAAATTTTTATGTGCCACATAACTATTAGGATATTTTTCTACTAATTTTAAAAGTACTTTCCTTGCCATTTTGTATTCATTATTTTTTTCTAATATTTTAGCTATTGTAATATATATAATTTCTGTAAGTGACATAAACTTTTTTTCTATATATATTAATACAATTGGAATTATTATGGATAATATATATATTATAAATAATACAATAATTGGTATTTGGATATCTAATATTGAATATATAAAACCTATTAATATTCCTATAGCTTGTACTACTAGCACATATATGTAATTGGTATCATTTTTTTTTATCATTTTAAAAAATATAATCAAAAATAATACGAAGGCCAAAATATTAAATATTATTCTTTCTATCATATTTTCCCACCTTTTCTAAAATTATTTTTGTGGAAATTTTTCTTTATACCTATCTATCGCTTCTTGTACTATTCTTTCTGCTTCTTCTCTTCCCATCATTTTATCTACTGTTGTTTGTCTTCCTTCAAGCTGTTTATATACTTCAAAGAAATGCATTATTTCTGAAGAAATATGATTTGGTACTTCTGATATATCTTGGTATTCATTTAAAAATGGATCACTTTTAGGAACTGCTATTATTTTTTCATCTAATTTATCACCATCTATCATTTTTAGTACACCTATTGGATATGTTTCTACTAAAGTCATAGATACTATTTTTTCTTGGCATAGTACTAATACATCTAGTGGATCGTCATCTCCTGCATATGTTCTTGGTATAAAACCATAATTTGCAGGATAATGTGTTGCTGTATATAATACTCTATCTAGCCTTAACATTCCTGTTTCTTTATCTAGTTCGTACTTGTTTTTTCCTCCTTTTGATATTTCTATTACTGATACAAAGTCATCTTTTTTTATTCTTTCTTCTTTTATGTCATGCCATATATTCATGTAATCATTCCCCTCTTTTTATTTTATGCTTATTTATCATTCTTATATATTTTAGGTCATTTTGATTTAAAAGTCCATAGTTTTTTATGTTTTTTTAGGAAATTTTGACAAATTTTGTTTAACTTTTTTAAGCAAAAAAAGAAGGCTCATATTAACTAGCCTTTAAACATTCCATTTCCTTTCTAATTCTTTTGCACAATTTATTAAAGCCATCTCCATATAAGTAGCCCATTGTTTGGCTCGACAAATAACTATGCTCTACAGCATATTTATTCCACCTTACCTCGCTTGGATTTACCTCATTATTTTGCATATATTGCTTTAAAGCATTAATACTTTCATTATAATAGCTTGAAATACTCTTTTGTTTTACATACTTATTTTCTAATTCAAATGCTATTTCCGTACTCGTATTATATGCTTGTTTAGAATGTAATCCATATTTTTTTATATTTTCACTTAATTCTTCTTTTAAACTATCTATTACCATTTTACTTTATACAACTCCGTTATTTCGACATCCAATGCTTTTGCCAGTTTTATCATAACAAACAAGCTTGGAGATTTTAAATTGTTTTCAATATCATTTATATGGGTTGACGATATCCCACTTTTTTCAGATAGTTTATTTAAGGTTAAATTTTTCTTTTGTCTTACTTCTCTTAATAAAATTTCTACATGCATTTCACTCTCACCAAAGTTTAACTTCTAATTTTACCTTATTTAAACACAGAACTTATCCGCTATGGCGGAATTGTGAAAATATTACTACATATAAAACTTTATTAAGCTACTATAATTACATTCTATGCCTTGCTACTTCTAGTATTCCTGTCCTCTCCTTTTTCTGTTAATTTTTACTTATAATTAAATGTTATACTTAATTTTTGTAATTAATATATTCTATTTTTTTCTCTAGTATCTCTAAAAATTTACAAATTATTCTTTCTCTTTCAAATTCTTTACCATATTCCTTTTTTAAAGAGGTAGCCGTTTGAACTATATCACTTGAAAATTCTTCTTCATTAACATTAAAGCCAATGCTTATTAACAAATAATCTATACTATCATCTTTAGTTGCAATTTGAGTTAATATTCCGCATATTTTTTTATTATTTAACATCAAATCATTTGGCTCTTTTATCTTCAAATTATATGAGTACAATTCATTTATTGCTTGCTTCATACATTCTGCTATTTGTATTGTTATTGAATTTAGTTTTTCTATATTGCATTTAGGATATAGTATTATTGTCATTGCAATATTTTTATCTCCGGTATACCAACTCCTCCCTCTTGTACCAATTCCATTAGTTTGCTTTTTTGCAATCAGAATTGTTCCATCTTGTATTTTTTCTATTGCTAATTTCTTTGCTTCTATATGTGTTGAATTTATTTCTTCATAATATAAAATATTTTTACCTATATACTTTGTGCTCGCTTGTTTTATTTTTTCTATGTTTATATTCTTATCTTCCATCTTAATTCTTCGCTTTCATTGATTTATTTTCCAAATTCCATTTTTTGTAGAACCAACTCTTTCAATAATTCCCTTTTCTTTTAAAATTTTTATATTGTAAGATATACCATCTCTTGTTAAGTCAAGTGCTTTAGCCATTTCTACTTGTGTAATACTTGGATTTTCTTTGATTAAATTTATTATTTTTTCTTGTGTAGTTTCTTGTGTAGTTTCTTGTGTAGTTGTTAAAATCATTCCATCTATAGTTTCATCTATAATTTTAAGCATAAATTCTATAAATTCAGTAGAATTACCTACATTATTGCAATTTTGGATAGCTATATAATATTCTTCTTGATTTTTCTTTATCATACTTTCAATAGGTAAAAACTTAAATGCTTTTTCCCAATGTGAAAG
>CANQRI010000015.1 GCA_947626235.1 uncultured Clostridia bacterium
AGAAAAATATAATATTATTGTTTTGAAATATAAAATAAATTTGCTAAACTATTTAACAACGTCCCTATTAGTTTAATTGTTTACAATTTCACATATTTATTGTATAATATGTAATGTACTGAAAAAGGCAATATAGAAAGGAAAAATTATGTTAGAATTAAAAGATATTTGTTTTACAAGGGAAAATAAAAAAATATTAGACCATGTTAGCTTAAACATTGATACTGATAAATTTGTTGTTATTACAGGGCCAAATGGTTCAGGTAAATCTACGCTAGTTAAAATAATTATGGGTATTGAGAAACCAGATGAAGGAAAAGTTTTATTAGAAGGAAAAGATATTACTAATTTATCTATTGATGAAAGGGCAAAAATGGGTATAGGTTTTGCATTTCAGCAACCAGTTAAATTTAAGGGAATTACAGTATATGATTTATTAAAATTATCTTCTGGAAAAGATATAAATAAAAGTGAAGCATGTGATATTTTATCAAAAGTAGGGTTATGTGCAAAAGAATATGTAGATAGAGAAGTAAATGGCTCTTTATCAGGTGGGGAACTAAAAAGAATAGAAATTGCAACAGTAGCTGTACGTAATTCAAAATTTACTATTTTTGATGAACCAGAGGCAGGAATTGACTTATGGAGTTTCCAAAGTTTAATAAAAATATTTGAAGATATGAGAAAAATAGTAAAAGGAACTACCCTTATAATTTCTCATCAAGAGCGTATTTTAAATATAGCAGATGAAATTATTTTAATGAAAGATGGAAAAATAGAGTCAAAAGGAAGCAAAGAAGATTTATTAGGAAAAGTACTAGAAAGGCCTATATGTTGTAAGTTAGGAGGTAGTAAGGATAATGGATAAAATAGATGTTAACTTATTACATGAAATTACTGATATGCAGGGTGAAACTTTTGAAGGTGCTTATAACATTCGTAAAAATGGAGCAGGCATTGAAAGAAAAGTAACAGATAATGTTAATATTGTAACTAAAAAAGATGTATCAGGAATAGATATTTATGTTAAAGAAAATACTAAATTTGAATTTATTCATATACCAGTAATTATTACAGAAAGTGGATTAAATGATGTAGTTTACAATGATTTTTACATTGGAAAAAATGCAAATGTTGTTATAGTAGCAGGTTGTGGAATTCATAATGACCATCACAAAGATTCACAACATGATGGAATTCATCGTTTCTTTTTAGAAGAAGGTGCTAAAGTAAAATATATAGAAAAACATTATGGAGAGGGAAGTGGCACAGGAAAAAGAATTTTAAATCCAGTTACAGAAGTTCATTTAAAAGAAGGAGCAACTTTAGAAATGGAGTCAACACAAATAAAAGGAGTAGACTCTACAGTAAGAGAAACAAAGGGTGTATTAGAAAAAAATACTAACTTTATTGTTACTGAAAAAATTATGACACATGGAAAACAATACGCAAAAACAATTTTTAATGTAGATTTAAACGGAGAAAATGCTAGCACTAAAGTAACTTCAAGGTCAGTTGCTACAGAAAATTCTGTGCAACAATTTGAATCAAAAGTAACTGGAAACACTGAATGTTTTGGACATGTTGAGTGTGATGCAATTATTAAAGATAAAGGAAAGGTAATTGCAATTCCGGAAATTATAGCAAATGATGTTAATGCAAATTTAATTCATGAAGCAGCTATTGGAAAAATTGCAGGAGATCAACTTATGAAATTAATGACTTTAGGTTTAAATGAAAAAGAGGCAGAACAAGCTATTATCGACGGCTTTTTAAAGTAGGATAAAAAGAGGTTTGCTAATACAATAAATGTTTTATATAAAGTGATTTAAAAATAAAAATGGTTTGAAATTAGTTAAATATTTTTTCAAACCATTTTTTCATATTAAATAATAATTCATCTAAAGAATATGAGCTTTCATTTCTGAAATATTTTAAAATTTCCATTAATATTCCATTCATAAGAAATGATATATTAAGTTCAAGATATTTATCATCGTACGAATCTTTTAAAGCATCATATACTTTTTGAATAGCTATTTTGTTTAATTCTTCCAAAAACAAAAGAGATTCATCAGCAGAAAGTAGTAATTTATATATTTCTTCATTATCTTTCAAACATTGAATAATATTGTTAAAATAATTTATAATATCTTGTTTAGAATACAATTTCAAATCATCACTACATAGAAGTTCAATAGTTTGTAATTGATAGTCGTGAGCTACATCATATATATTATCATAATGTGTATAGAATGTACTTCTAGTTAGTTTAGCTCTATTAACTAATTCTGTAACTGTTATTTTATCTAATTGTTTTTTCTCATTAATTAATTCAGCAAAAGTTTTTTTTATTAAACTTCTAGTTTTTACAGAAGAAGAATTTAGACATTGTACTTTCATAGTAAATTTCATTCCTTTCTTGCTTTTTACAGGGCATACATAGTAATGAAAAGTAAAACAATAAAAAAGCAAAATATAAAATATTATAACATAATTTTACTGAAAGATAAAGACAATTTTAGTAAAAGTGTCCAAATTTAGACACTTTTACCAACTTTATACTTTCATTGGAATAATAATGAGAGTATAATATAATGCAGGCAAAAAAGAAAGGAAGGATTGACCTTGAGGAAAATTACAGATTTTATAATAAACAAAAGACATTTTATTTTAGTTCTATTTATAGTACTTACAATAATTTCAGCTATATTATCATCAAATGTAAAAATTAATCATGATATAGCTAAATATATGCCAGATACATCGGAAACCAGAATAGGTATGGACATTATGGAAGAAGAATTTTCTGATACTGAAACAAGTACTCTAAATTTAATGTTTGAAAATTTAGAAGATGAGAAGAAATTAGATATAAAAAGTAATTTAGAAAATATAAACGGAGTAGAAAGTGTAGATTATGACAGTTCGGAAGACTATAATAAGGAAAATTATACCTTATATGTTATTACAGTAGATGATAAATCTGATTCGAAAACGGCAACAGATGTATATAACGAAATAACAAAGGAATATAAGGACTATACAATTTATACTAGTGGAAATGTATCTGAAACTAATAAAACAGTATTACCATTTTGGATTATTGTGCTTGCAGTTGCCTGTGCTTTAGTTATTTTACTTATAATGTGTGAATCATATGTAGAACCATTCCTTTTCTTAACATCTATATTAATGGCAGTAGTACTAAATAAAGGAACAAATATTATATTTCCAAATGTATCGCATATTACCAATGCAATATCAGCCATATTGCAAATGGCACTATCAATGGACTACTCAATAATGTTAATGAATAGGTATGACCAAGAAAAGAAAGTTGAAAAAGATAATGTGAAAGCAATGAAAAATGCTTTATATAAAGCGTTTCAAGCTATATCAAGTAGCTCTGTTACAACAATAGTTGGTCTTTTAGCACTAGTATTTATGAGTTTTAAAATTGGAAAAGATTTAGGTTTTGTTTTAGCAAAAGGAGTATTATTTAGTTTAATTTGTATTTTCTTTGTACTTCCAGCTTTAATATTAATGTTTGATAAATGGATAACAAAAACTAAAAAGAAAAGTCCAAATATTAAGTTAAATAAATTAGGCAAATTAAGCTATAAAATGAGATTCATTGCTGTTCCAATATTTCTTATAGTATTTGCTATAAGTTTTGCAATGAAAGGAAATTTAGGAATTGATTATACAGATTCTCAAACAGATGAAATAAGTGAAATATTTGATGAAAATAATCAAATAGCTATAATATATAAAAATGAAGATGAAGAAAAAATTTCAAAATGTTTAGATAAGCTAGAGAGTGAAGAAAAAATAGACGAGGTATTAGCTTATGGCAATACAATTAATGAAAAATTACCATATGATAAATTGAATGAAAAATTAAATGAACTAGATTCAGATGTTAACATTGAAGATTATTTATTAAAAATAGTATATTATGATTATTATAACCCAGAAGGACGAGAGCAGTTGACTTTCAATGATTTTATAAATTTTATTGAGGAAGAGGCATACAACAACGAAAAAACAAATGAAAAAATAGATGATAAAACAAAATATGACATTACAAGATTAAAAAACTTTGTTACAGAGCCTTCTATGAATAAAAAAGGAACATCAAGTGATATAGCAAGTATATTAGAAATAGATAAAAGCAAAATAGATGACATTTTTATTTATTATCTTTCTAAAAATAATAATACACAAATTAGTTTAAATGAGTTTATTAATTTTATGAATAAAGATGTTTTAACAAATGAAAAATATGCTAGTAAAATTGATAGTGCAAGTAGAAATAAATTAAATACTTTGTCAAAATTTACAAATAAGCAGACATTACAAAAGAAAATGGCAAGTAAGGAAATGGCAGAAATCTTTGGAATTGATAGTAATACAATGAATGAATTGTATAAATATTATATTCTTGTAAATGACATTGATACAAAAATGACCATTTCAGAATTTTCAAATTTTGTATTAAATGATGTATTAAAAGATAGTAATTATGCAAATAGTTTTGATAAAGAAACAATTCAAAATATAAAATTATTAGCAACATTTAGTAATATAAGTACAATTAATAAACAGATGAATTCTAAAGAATTATCTAGTTTGTTAGGAATAGAAGAAGAAAAAGTTAATCAATTATTACTTTTAAAATATTGTAATGAAAATAATTCAACTAAATTAAGTATAACAGAATTTATATGTAACACAATAGCTATAAAAAATAACACTCATTATTTAGATGGAGTAGATGTAAGCAAATTAGAAAGTGCGTTAGTGTTTGCTCAAAATAAAAATAATATAAATACAACGAAAATGAATAAAGAAGGTTTAAGCAAAATATTTGATAGTTTTGGAAAAGGACTTGTAGATAATGTATATTTACTTGCAGGGTTACCAGATGAAAAAACAATGACACCGCAGGAATTTGTAAATGTAGTTTTAGATTTTTGTACTAATAAAAATTTTACATTAGATAAAAATACAGTAGATAATTTAAAACTATTAAAGTTGATAATAGATGATAGTGTTTCTACCAATAAAACTAAATATACAGCCAAACAATTATCTCAAATATTAAATATGGACGTAAGTCAAATGTATAAATTATATAGCTTAATTGACTATACAACTGGAAATATAGGCAAGTGGACAGCTACACCTAATGAATTTGTAAAATTAATATTAGATAATAATAGTATTGATGAAGCAACAACAAAACAACTACAGTTATTATCTACTATTATGACAAGTACTATAAATAATAAAAGTTTTACATATCAAGAGCTTTCTCAAATTATAGGAATAGACAGTAATAGCACAAAAAACATATATACCTTATATGTTTCAAGTAAAAATAATACAAATTTAACACCACAAGAGTTTGTAAACTTTGTGCTTGCACACAAAAATGATACTACTCTTGCTAGCCAAATAAGTAAAAGTACTATTAATGATTTAACTTTGCTACAATCAGCTATGAATGGAGTAATGAATAATAAAAAATACAATACAAGTGAATTATCTTCACTATTGGGCATAGATAAAGAAAATGTAAATTTACTTTATGGTTTATATAATTCTAAATATATAAATAAAAATTTAAGTATATCATTAAAGGAATTTATCAATTTTTTACTTAAAGATGTAACTCAAAATAGTGATTATGCAAGTAATTTTAGTGAAGAACAAATTTCAAAGTTAAACACAGTAAATAACATTATGAATGCTACAATAAATAATACTAAATATAATGTAGATGAAATATTTGCTATTATTAGTAATTTAAGTGATTCTGTAGAAAAAAATACTGTTGAAATGCTTTATACTTATTATGGAAGTAACAAGCAATATAATAATGCATGGGAAATGACGGTAGAGGAATTTGTAAATTTTCTTAATGATGATATCTTACAAGATGAGAAATTTACAGATTTTATAGAAGATGATATGAGAAATGATATTATAGATGCTAAAACAACAATAAAAGATGCAAAAGAGATGTTAATAGGAGATAATTATTCAAGAGTAGTGTTAAATACAAAATTTGATTTAGAAACACCAGAAACATTTGAGTTTATAGCGAATGTAAAAGAGATGGTTGGAAAAGAATTAGATGATTTCTATGTAATAGGCGATTCTCCTATGGCCTTTGAGATGAGTAAAACTTTTGATAATGAATTAAACACGATAACAGTAATAACGATGATATCAATATTTGTAGTAGTGGCGGTTACATTTAAGTCAGTTACTATACCAGCAATATTAGTGCTTACAATACAAACAGCAGTATATTTAATAATGGGAATATTATCAATTATAGGTGAAAATGTATACTTTATAGCAATACTTATTGTTCAAAGTATATTAATGGGAGCAACCATTGATTATGCTATTCTTTATACATCATATTATATGGAACACAGAAAAAGCGAAGGAATAAAGGAGTCAATTATAGATTCATATAATAAGTCAATACATGCTATATTAACTTCAAGTTCAATACTTATTATAGTAACATTAATTATTGCTAATTTTGCATCAGCTATTGCAGCTAAAATATGTAAAACAATTTCAGAAGGTACATTATGTTCTACAATTTTAATTTTGATTTTATTACCGGCAGTTCTTGCTTGTTGTGATAAGTTAATAGTTAAAAAGAAAAAAATATAAAATAAGAGCAAGAAATTATTTGATAATTTCTTGCTTATATTATATAATGACTTTAGTGTGGGAGGTAAAATGATTAATTTTAAAGTTGGAGAAAAAACTATTACTATATTTAATGAAAAACTAAAAGAAAATAAAAAAATGCCTATAGTTATTTATAATTCATTTGATGGAAATGGTAAAGAACTGTGGGATAAATGTGTTGAATTGGGCTGTAATGATTTTATTTTAGTAAATATATCAAACATAAATTGGAATAATGAAATGACACCTTGGAAATGTACTCCATTATATAAAAGCGATACTGAATATAAAGGAAATGCAGATGAGTATTTAATAGAACTTACTAATAATATTATTCCAAGTATTGAACAAATACTTAATTATAAGCCAACATATTATGCGATTGCAGGCTATTCATTAGCAGGTCTTTTTGCAATATATTCTATTTATAAAGTAAATATATTTAAAAGAGTTATATCAGGTTCGGGTTCTTTCTGGTATCCTAACTTTTTAGAATACGTAAAGAAGAATAAACCGATAAGCAAAATAGAAAAAATGTATATCTCGTTAGGCGATAAAGAGAAAGAATCAAAAAATAAAATACTTTCAACTGTTGAAGAAAAAACAATAGAATTGGTAGAGTTTTTTAAAACTGAAAATATAAATATTAAATTTGAGTTTAATGAAGGAAATCATTTTAAAGATAGCTATTTAAGAATAGCAAAGGGAGTAAAGGAGTTGTTGTAAAATGAAATATACTTATAAAACGGAAAATACATGTAGCAAAGAAATTGAATTTACAATAGAAGGTAATGTTGTAACTAATGTTAAGTTTTTGGGTGGAGGTTGCCCTGGCAATTTACAAGCATTACCTAAACTTGTTGAAGGAATGACAGTAGAAGAAATAGAAGAAAAAATAGGTGGAATTATTTGTGGAATAAAAGGAACTTCTTGTGCAGACCAATTAGCAAAAGCAGTAAGAAAGGCCTATGAAGAATCAAAAAAATCTGCTTAAATAAAAAGAAATAAAAGCGAGAAATTATATTTGATAATTTCTTGCTTTTATATTATAATGCTGATTAACAAATGAAAAAGGAGGGATATAATATGTGTACTGCAATAACTTATTATACAAACGATCATTATTTTGGAAGAAATTTAGATTTAGAATATTCATACAAAGAAACCGTTACAATAACACCAAGAAATTATGAATTTAAATTTAGAAAAGTAAAAAGCATAGATAAACATTATGCAATAATAGGAATGGCTTATGTAGCAGATAATTATCCACTTTATTATGATGCCATTAATGAAAAAGGTTTGGGAATGGCAGGTTTAAACTTTCCTGGCAATGCAGACTATAAAGAGGAAGCTATAGATAAAGAAAATATTGCACCATTTGAGTTTATTCCATATGTATTATCACAATGTTCAAATATAAGCGAGGCAAAGGAATTATTAAAAAATATAAATATAGAATTAATTAATTTCAGTAATGAATTACCAGTATCTCCATTACATTGGATTATTTCAGATAAGGAATCATCTATAACAGTAGAAAGTGTTAAAGACGGTCTTAAAATATATGATAATCCAGTAGGAGTGCTTACTAATAATCCTACATTTGATATTCAAATGTTTAATTTAAATAATTATATGAGTTTATCAACTGAACAGCCTGTAAATAATTTTTCAAAGCAATTAAATTTAGAAACTTATAGTAGGGGTATGGGTGCCATGGGCTTACCAGGAGATTTATCTTCTGCTTCAAGGTTTGTAAAAGCAACATTTACTAAAATGAATTCTATATCAGGTAGTTCAGAAATAGAAAGTATCAGCCAATTCTTTCATATATTAGGTTCAGTATATCAACAAAGAGGTTGCGTTCATATGGGAGGAGATAAATATGAAATAACTATTTATAGCTCTTGTGCAAATATGGATAAAGGAATTTATTATTATACGACTTATGAAAATAGTCAAATTACAGCTGTAGATATGAATAAGGAAAATTTGGAAGGTACAGAATTAGTAAGCTATGACTTAATTAAAAATCAAGAAGTATTTAGGCAAAACTAATAAATTATAGGAAAGGAAATATAAAATATGAGTAAAGAAAATGAAAAAACAGTTCAAGTATATGAAAAAAATGCTGGTAAATATTTAAAAACAAGTATTGAACATGATAATCTTGACCCTGATAAAGCTAAACGTAAACGTGAAAAACTAGAAAAATTTATTAAAGATAATATTGAAGTATTACCTAAAGGAGCAAAAATTTTAGAAATTGGCTCTGGAGATGGTTCAAATGCAAAGTATATTGAAAGTTTAGGATATGATGTAACTGCAAGTGATGTAGCAGAAGATTTTCTTAACGCAATAAAGTCAAAAGGATTAAAAACAATTAAATTTAATGTATTAGAAGATGAATGTGAGGAAAGATATTCTGCAGTTTTATGTTGGAGAGTATTTGTTCATTTTACTAAAGAAGATGTATATAAAGTTTTACAAAAAGTGCATGATATACTTGAAGATGGAGGTATATTCATATTCAATTGTATTAACAGAGAAACAAGAGACGTAGATGAAGAATGGGTAGATTTTTCTAACGAATATCACATGGGAGTAGAACGTTATTATAAATATTTTAGAGAAGAAGAGTTAAATGAGCTTATTGAAAAGACAGGATATAAAATTTGCAATTTTCACAAAGAAGGTGGAGATAACAGCAACAAGTGGCTAGTATATGTTCTAAAAAAATAGTAGTTTGTTGACTTATGCACTTCTTATTTATATATTACATATAATATAAAGAGGTATTATATATGAACTCTTGTGAATTTGTAACTTTTATTTCTACTTTAGCGTGTGCAATTGCAAAAGATAAAACACAAGAAGAATTAAATATTTTGTCTGCTTTTTTTACTCAACTGGGAGATTCATTGGCAACAATTTCTGCATGTGGTTCAGATAATGAATAAATATTTTTTGCATAAAGACAAGTAATTTTTTTAATAATTACTTGTTTTTTGTAATTACCAACAAAAACAAAAATAGAGTTGCTATATAATAGCAACTCTTTGTATATATATTATATAATTAAACTAATTTATGGAATATTTTTTTACCTTTCTTTATAATTGCAAAACCATCTTTAAAATCAGAATCAGATAAAGTATAGTTTATATCAGTGATTTTTTCATCATTTAAAGAAATTCCACCTTGTGAAATTAATGTTCTTGCTTGACTTTTTGAAGGGGCAAATCCTATTTGAGTCATAACATCTAAAATAGATATATTTTTATTTTCTAATTCTGTAGAAGGCATATTATCTAAACTTCCTTGACCATTAAATAGGGCATTTGCAGCTTCTTCAGCTTTTTTAGCTTCTTCTTCGCCATGAATTAACTTTGTAATTTCAAAAGCAGCAACTTTTTTAGCTTCATTGATATGCTCATCTTTTAATTCACATAAACGATTAATTTCTTCCATAGGTAAGAATGTAAGCAAGCATAATACATTTCTTACATCTTCATCTGCAATATTTCTCCAATATTGATAAAATTCATAAGGAGAAGTTTTTTCAGGGTCTAGCCATAAAGCACCTTTTTCTGTTTTACCCATTTTTTTACCTTCTTTAGTAGTAAGAAGTTTAAAAGTAAATCCATAAGAATCGCTATGACCAATACGGCGAATTAAATCTACTCCACCTAATATATTAGACCATTGGTCATTTCCACCCATTTGTAATTTACAACCATATTTATCATGTAAAACTAAAAAGTCATAAGATTGCATTAACATATAGCTAAGTTCAAAGAAAGTTAAACCTCTTTCCATTCTTTGTTTGTAACATTCAGCTGTAAGCATTTTATTAACAGAGAATAGAGAGCCAATATCTCTAACAAAATTTATAAAATTTAAATTTAAAAGCCAATCTGCATTATTAACTATAATAGCAGCATTTTCGCCTTCAAAACTTATAAATTTAGAAAATTGCTTTTTAAAACATTCAACATTGTGGTCAATTTCTTCTCTTGACATCATTCTTCTCATATCACTTTTTCCTGATGGATCTCCAATAGTTGCAGTACCACCACCAATTAAAAGTATTGGCTTATGACCACATTTTTGCATGTGTGATGCAACCATTAAAGAAATGAAGTGACCTATATGTAAGCTGTCCGCTGTAGGGTCAAAGCCTATATAAAAAGGAACACTCTCTTTTTGAAATAATTCCTTAATTTCTTGTTCGTGTGTTAGTTGCTCAATAAAACCTCTTTCTTCTAATATTTTAAATACATTTGACATAAGTATTCCTCCTTGTTTTTAGTTTGCTAGCATATATTTTAACATAAATATATAAAAAAGCAAATATTTTATTTTATTTTTATAATTAATATGATAAAATAAAAGAGATAGGATTAAGTGTTCAAAGGGGCACTCTAGTTGCGAGCAGAGTGCCCTAATGTATTCGAAAAGTCCATAAAGAAAGGAATAAAAAATGGCATATATTGAATTTAAAAATGTTGTTAAAGAATATAAAATGGGAGAAGTTACAATTAAAGCATTGGATAACACCAACTTTGAAATAGAAAAAGGTGAACTTATTGCAATAGTTGGTCCAAGTGGTGCTGGTAAAACAACAACTTTAAATATACTAGGTGGAATGGATAGTGTAACTTCTGGAGAAGTTGTAGTAGATGGTAAAAGAGTAGATAAATTAAAAAATAAGGAATTAATAAGATATAGGAGAGAAGATATTGGATTTGTATTTCAATTTTATAATTTAGTGCAAAATCTTACAGCAATAGAAAATGTAGAACTTGCAACTCAAATATGTAAAGATTCGTTAGACCCTCATACTGTTATGAAAAAAGTTGGTCTAGAAGATAGAGAAAAGAACTTTCCATCACAATTATCTGGAGGAGAACAACAAAGAGTTGCAATAGCAAGAGCTGTAGCTAAAAATCCAAAACTTTTATTATGTGATGAACCAACAGGAGCATTAGACTATAAAACAGGAAAACAAATTTTACAACTTTTGCAAGACACTTGTAGAAAAGAAAAAATGACAGTTATTATAATAACTCATAATACAGCAATAGCGCCAATGGCAGATAAAGTAATACATTTTAAAAATGGAACTGCACAAAAAATAGAGGTTAATGAAAATCCTACACCGATTGAAGAAATTGAGTGGTAAAAAATGTAGTAGTCGAATAATAAAAATTGAAGAAAATAAAAAAACTAACAAATTTCCAGCAAAACAAAAGAAAAAATTACGAAAAAATAGAAATAAGAAAGGTAAAAAAGTGAAAAGAGCATTACTAAAAGATAGTATTAAAGAAATAAAAAATACATATAAAAGGTTTATATCAATACTACTAATGGCATTTTTAGGAGTAGGCTTTTTTGCGGGCTTGAGAGCTACAAGTCCAGATATGGTAGATACAATAGATAATTTTTATGATAAGCAAAATGTGTATGATGTAGAAGTATTATCTACTTTAGGCTTAACAAGTGAAGATATTGAAGCATTGGAGCAAATAGATGGAATAGAAAAAGTATATGGAGAATACAGTAAAGATGTTATTTTAAATGATGAGAATACAGAACTAGTTGTAAAATTAATGTCTATTGATGATGTAAATAAGCCTATATTAAAAGATGGCCAAATGCCTGAAAATATAAATGAATGTTTAGTAGAATCAAGCTTTCTTGAAAAAATGCACAAGCAAATAGGTGATAATATTCAAATAGAAGAAATGGATTCTGAAGATGATGAAACAGAAGAAAATGAGCAAAATGATATGATAAAACAAGATGAATTGAAAATAGTTGGAACTATGCAAAGTCCACTATATATTTCAAGGGACAAGGGAACAAGTAAATTAGGAGCAGGAAAAATAGATTATATAATTTATTGTAATAGGGATAATTTTAGTTCAGATATATATACAGAAATTTATATGACTTTAGAAAAAACAAGAGATATGACAACTTCTACAGATGAATATGAAAATTATGTAGAAAATGTTATGAATAAGGTAGAAGGTATAAAAGAGGAAAGACAGACAGCTAGATATAATAGTTTAATAGATGAGGCAACGGAAAAAGTAAATTCAGCAGAGGCGGATTTTGATAAGGAAAAAGCAGATGCACAGCAAAAGATACAAGATGCAGAAGCAGAAATTCAAAAAGCAAAAGATGAGATAAATTCAAATGAAAATACAATAAATCAAAATGAAGAAAAGGCAAACTCTGAATTTTCGCAAGCAGAAAATCAAATAAAGCAAGCAAAAGATACACTTGCTCAAAATGAAAAAGATTTTGAAACAAAAAAGAAAGAAGCAGAAGAAGGTTTTGCACAAGCCGAAAACTTGAAAAAGCAAACCCAAGAACAACTAGATACAGTAAATAAAAATTTAGAGGACGTTCAGAAGCAATATAATCAACTTTTGGAAGCATTAAAAAACGAAAGTATTCCAGAAGAGATGAAAGCTGAATTGGAAGAACAAAAACTACAATTAGAAAGCTCTATTGAAACAATGAAAACTGCCAAAATACAGCTAGAAGCAGGAATTAAAAAAATTGATGATGAAATAACAAATCGGAAAAAATGAATTAGAAGAAGCACAAAATCAAATAAATAATGCAAAAGATGAAATAAGCAAAAATGAAGCAAATTTGCAAACAACAAAGAATAATACATATTCTCAAATACAATCAGCAAGAAAAAGTTTGAGTTCTGCAAAAACTGAATTACAAAATGCCGAAAAAGAGTTAGAGGAAAACAAAAAAGAATTTAATGAAAAAATAAATGATGCCGAACAAAAACTAATAGATGCAAGACAAAAAATATCAGAAATAGAAAATCCAGAGTGGTATATATTAGATAGAAATTCTAATATAAGTTACAATAGTTTTGTACAGGACACACAAAATATAGAAAATATAGCAACAGTGTTTCCAATAGTATTTTTCATTGTTGCAACTTTAATATCACTAACATCTATGACAAGAATGGTAGAGGAACAAAGAGTTCAAATAGGAACATTAAAAGCATTAGGGTATAACAAATTTCAAATAGCTAGCAAATATTTAATATATGCAGCACTTGCTTGTATAATAGGTGGAATATTAGGCATGTGTGTAGGCTTTGCAACACTTCCAAGAATAATTTGGTTAATGTATAGTATGATGTATACAATAGACGAGTTTGTAGTCAAATTCGATATACTATATGGTGGAATTGGCTTAATATTAATTAATGCTTGCATATTGGGAGCAACACTTATAACAGTATTAAAAGAGTTGAAATATGCACCAGCAGAATTAATGAGACCA
This sequence comes from uncultured Clostridia bacterium, assembly GCA_947626235.1. GTDB lineage: Bacteria > Bacillota > Clostridia > TANB77 > CAG-508 > UMGS1663. The sequence continues at coordinate 14,056 of CANQRI010000015.1, forward strand.
AAAGCACCTAAAATGGGAAAAAGAGTTTTACTAGAAAGAGTAACATTTATTTGGAAAAGATTAAGCTTTTCAAGGAAAGTAACAATTAGAAATATATTCAGATACAAGAAAAGATTTTTAATGACTATATTTGGAATTTGTGGTTGTACAGCTTTAATATTAACAGGCTTTGGTTTAAAAGATTCAGTATCAAGAATACTTTCAGATCAATATGGAAGAATAAATAAGTACGATATGCAGATAACATTGAAATCAAGTTTGGAAGAAGAACAAAAGGTTAAATTTATACAAAATTTAACTACAAAACCAGAAATAGAAGATGCAGTAGAAGTAAATATTTCAGCAGGAAAGTTAAACAATATAAATAATAAAGATTTGCCAGAAGAACAAAAAATAAGTAACGAAGAAGAAGTACAAATAATAGTGCCTAAAGATACAAGTGAAATTTCAAAAGTTGTAAATATATTGAGTGCAAAAACAAGGAAGGAAATAAGTTTAGAAGACGGAAAAGTATATATAACACAAAAAGTATCAAAATTAATTGGCGCAAATGAAGGAGATAAAATACTATTAAAAGATAAAGACGATATAGAAAAAGAAGTTGAAGTTGGTGGAATAGTAGAAAATTACATTTATCATTATACATATATGACTAAAAATACATATGAACAATTATATGGAGAATATAGCACAAATACAATATCTGTAACAAATGTAGAAAACTTAAGCAAAGAAAGTTTTGATGAACTTTCAAAGCAAATATTAGAAAGAAGCGAAGTTGCTTCTGTAATGAGAACAGATGTAATAGAAAGCATGATGGACGACATGATGAGTTCACTAAACTATGTAGTAATAGTGCTAATTATATCAGCTGGACTACTTGCATTTGTAGTATTGTATAACTTAGCATACGTAAATATGAGTGAAAGAATTAGAGAACTTGCTACAATAAAGGTACTTGGCTTTTACAATAGAGAAGTTTATGAATATGTAACAAGAGAAACCGTATTATTGACAATAATAGGAATAATATTAGGATTAGTATTTGGATATTTCTTAAATATATTTGTACTATCTACTTGCGAATTAAATATGTTAAAATTTAGTACAGATATAAATTTCGAAAGTTATATATATTCAATAATTATAACTTGGGTATTTACTATGATAGTAAATTTAGCTACATATTTTGCATTAAAGAAAATCGACATGGTAGAAAGTTTAAAGAGTATTGAATAAGGGGGCAAATATGGAAGAATTTGATTGGAAAAATAATATTACAAATAAGGAAGAAAAAATAAGATTAGGAAAAGAAATTGCTAAAAAAGTAAAAGATGGTGATATTATAGGTTTTGGATCAGGAAGTACATCTTACATGGCAATATTAGAAATTGCTAAAAAAATAAAAGAGCAAAACCTGAAAATTAAGGCAGTACCAACCTCTAAAATAATAGAAAATTTATGCGACGAACTTGAAATAGAAACTTGCCCGATAGGCACAGTGGAGCTAGATTGGTATTTTGATGGTGCTGATGAAATAGATAAAAATAAATGGCTAATAAAGGGAATGGGAGCCGCATTATATAGAGAAAAATTAAACATGAAAAGTGCAAAGAAAAACTATATATTAGTAGATAATAGCAAATTTGTGGAAAGATTAGGTCAAAATCACCCAGTCCCAGTAGAATGTGATATAGCTAAAATTGAAAATGTAAAAGAAGCATTAATAAATATGGGAGCAAAAAGTGTTGAAATAAAAAAATCAAAATTAAAAGATGATATATTTATAACAGATAATGGAAAAGCAATGTTACATGCTTGGTTTGATAAAATAGAAGCAGATTATGAAAAAAAGATAAATGAAATAGATGGGGTATTAGATAATGGTTTATTTATAGGCTATGACTTCGAGGTATTAAACTAATAAACTAATAGGGTCAGGGTTAAACTAATAGGGACGGGGTTAAATAGTTTAGTGGATTTGATTACTCTATAGCAAAAAATTAATGTAATATTTTAATATATTTCCACTAAACTATTTAACCCCGTCCCTATTAGTTTATTAGTTTAGTCTTGATTTATGCAATAAAATGTTGTAAAATATGAGTGTAGGAAATTATAAAGGTACACATTTCTTAATTAAGAAAGGAGAAATTTTTATGTTAGTACAAGAGGTGCGGGAGTTAGTTGATAGAGCAAAAGAATTACAGGAAAAAAGAGATGAAAAGATTAATGAATTAGAAGCACTGGAAAGGGAGCATTTTAAATTTTGGGGAGAAGTTAGAATTGAATGTAGAAAAACGGAACATGAAAAGTTAAGTAAAAAATTATCATATTTACGCCCTAGGTTTTATTGTCCGTATTGCATGGCTAATATAGGAAGCCCAGAACCATCATGGGGAGGAGAGACAGAGACGAAATTTTTGACAAGAGAAGGTTCTTCACATTTTTTAGAACAAGACACAAGTGGGTGGTCTGAAGAAAAGAAAAAAAAGCATGAAGAACGTAAATTAGAACTTGAACAATATTTCGAAAAAACTGAAAGATTAAAGCAAACTATTGGAAAGTACAAAAATGAATTGAATGAGATTAATGAGCAATTAAATGTCATTTGGGATTTATGTGAAAGTGTTTTAAAAAAGGCCAAAAATTACTATTACTATTGAAAAAGATAAAAGCTATACAATAAGAGATTTATTGTATAGCTTTTATAGGTCTGCTATTCAAATATCCATCCTTTCGTTTATTATTGACTGTGAATATCCATTAAAATATCCAACAGCTGCTGGAATCATAAAATTAAGTGTATCCACAAACCAGCTGTCTGCATTTGATTAGTAGATAATAGCAGATGTTTTATGTGTAAAATATTTAAAATTTTTACATAAAATATTAAAAAAGATATAAAATAATGATAAAATTATGATAATAAATTTTCAAGGAGGAATATTAAATGATTAATATTAGACCAGTATCAGATTTAAGGAATAAATATCCAGAAATAGAGGAGCTAGTTCTAAAAGAAGATGAAGCAGTTTATTTAACAAAAAATGGATATGGTTCAATGGTAGTAATGAGTTTAGAAAAATATTCTAAATTAATGAGCGATTTAGAGTACAATGAATACATTGAAAATGCATTGGATGAAGCAGATAAAGAAGCAGAAGATCCTAATACTAAATACTATACTCATGAAGAAATGATGCAAATGGCAAGGAGGATAATAGATGGCAAATAATGTGGCATTAAAAAATGCTACACTATTCGTGGCAAAATAAGAACCTGACCCTATTATTTTAGTTCATCTATAGCATTTCTTGCAAGTTCATCACAACGATTATTGAATTCATTATCACTATGACCTTTAACTTTATTAAAAGTAATATCGTGAGTTTTGGTAAAATTATATAATTCTTGCCAAAGCTCTTTATTTTTAACAGGGCTTCCATCAGCAGTTTTCCAATTCTTTTTAAGCCAGTTGTAAATCCAACCTTGTAAAAAAGCATTAACAACATAAGCACTATCACTATAAATGTTAATTTTACATGGAAATTTAACTAATCTTAAAGCTTCAATAACAGCAGTAAGTTCCATAATATTATTTGTTGTTTCTTTCATTCCACCTGAAATTTCTTTTTTTATATTTTTATACATCAAAATTGCTCCCCAACCGCCTGGTCCAGGGTTTCCAGAACATGCACCATCAGTATAAATTGTAATTTCTTCCATAATATTTGTCCTTTCAATTGTAAAATTTATAATTTTATGTTATTATATCATATAGAGGAAATTAAACAATGTTTTATATCAAAATTCAGAAATTTTTATAAATTTCAATCTAAATGGAAAGGAGCAAAATGTTTATGGCAGATAGGGTACTAGGAATAATAGCAGAATATAATCCTTTTCACAATGGACATTTATACCATATACAGCAAGCCAAAATGCAAACAGGTAGTAAGTATGTTATATGTGTAATGTCCGGAAATTTTGCACAGAGGGGCAACACGGCTTTAGTAGATAAATGGGTTAAAACTCAAATGGCACTTCAAAATGGAGTGGATATAGTTATAGAACTTCCTACAATATACAGCATATCAAGTGCAGAAAATTTCGCCGAAGGGGCAATAAAAATTTTAGATCAATTAAAAATAATAAATACATTGGCATTTGGAACTGAAACAGATGATTTAGCAGCTTTAAATAATATTACGAATGTTTTATATAATGAACCTAAAGAATATGTTGCTATATTAAATCATGAATTAAGTACAGGAATTTCGTATCCAAAGGCAAGAGAGAATGCTTTGATGATGTATTTAAATAATATAAAAAGGTATGCTAATATATTGTCTGGTTCTAATAATATATTAGCTATAGAATATTTAAAAGCTATAAAAAGGCTAAAAACAGATATAAAACCATATGCGATACAAAGAAAAAATGTGTACTATAATGATGAACAAATTGTGGACGAGTTTGCAAGCAGTACTGCCATAAGGAAACTATTAACTAGAAATGAATTTTCAGATATAAGAAAAGTAATGCCAGAAAATGCATATTTCCTTTTAAAGGAGCAAGTTAAAAGAGGAAAATATGTGTTAGGAATAGAAAAATATGAGAAAGAAATTTTATATACATTAAGAAAAATGAGTTTAGAAGAAATTTTAGATTTACCAGATGTAAATGAAGGTTTAGAAAATTTAATAAAAAATGCAGCTAATAGTTGTAACAATGTTAGCGATTTAGTAAATATAGTAAAATCAAAACGATATACTCAAACAAGAATACAAAGAATATTATTATATGCATTACTTGGAATTACTAAAAAAGATATGCAAAATTCTAAAAAAGTAAATCCATATATAAGGGTATTAGGGTTTAATGATAATGGAAAACAAATGTTATCAGATATTTGCAAAATAAATCCTAAAATAAATATAATAACATCTGTAAAAAAGTTTGAAGATAGAAATAATAATAAAATATTAGGAGAAATGTTACAAAAAGATATACTAGCAACTAATATATACACTTTAGGATATGAATATGATTCTTGGGCGAATTTAGATTATACAAGTAAATTAGTAATAATATAAACAATAAGTTTTAAAGCAGAGCAAAGTAGAAAGGAATGAAATTTTATATGAAAATAATTGGAGTAACAGGTAGCTCAGGTGCAGGAAAAACAGAATTATGCAAGTTTATACAAAAAAGTTATGATGCTGAAATAATAGATGCAGATCAAGTTGCAAAAAAATTGTCTAAAAAGGGTACTATGTATTTAAATTCAATAGTTGATAGTTTTGGTAGTGACATTGTATATAAAAATGGAGCTTTAAATAGAAAAAAATTAGCTAATATGATATATGAAGACGATAAAAAAAGAGAGCAATTAAATAGTTGTACATTTGATTATATCGTTCAAGAAATAAAAAATAAAATAAATACTACTAACCATAAAGAAATAATATTAATAGATGCACCACTTCTATTTGAAAGTGGGCTAGATTCAATTTGTGATTTTGTTATAGTTCTTATTTCTGAAAGGGACGAACAAATAAAAAGAATTTGCAAAAGAGATGGAATAAGTGAAGAAGATGCAATAAAGAGGCTAAATGCACAAAGTTCAAATGAATTCTTTTTAGAAAGTGGCGACGTTATAGTATATAACAATAAAACGTTAAAAGATTTAGAGAAGGAAGTAAAGAAATTACATATATAATGAAAAATAGTGTTTATGTAAAAATGCATAAACACTATTTTTTTAAGCCGTAAGCATTTTATTACATTTAAATTACAATTACATAACATTTAAATTACAATGTTGAATAAGAAAAGATAATGGAATATAATGAAAAAAAGATATATAGGTCATAATAAATAAAAATGCTACTAACTAATTTTTATCAAAACGAAAGGAAAGGAAATAATATGGAAGAAACATTTGCAAGCTATATATTGTCTGAAAAAGACTGGATTAGAAAAATGGAAATAATGTATTATTTAGAAAGAAAAACCAATATATTCTTTGATAAATCTGTGGTTTTTAAAACAGAACTTGCAAAATTATTTATAGAACAAAAGAAAATAGATGTGGATAAAAATTTGGTAGTAACAGCTTGCTTATTATGTAATTGTAAAAAACCAAAACAGTTTACAGATTTAGACAAAGTACGATTATATGCCAAAGAAGGCGCTGAATATCTTGCACAATTAGGATTTTCAAGAAGATTTTGCAAAATTTGTGAAGAAGTAAATAGATATAGCGGAAGTGAACCAAGAGAAAAAGAAAGTGATATTTTAGAATTAGTAGATCAATATGGTGGTATGCTTTTAGATAGACCTGAAAGAATAGGATTCAAACCAGATGAAGCATTAGTTTTATTAGAATACAGAAATTTAAAAGATAAAAATAATGTATATTTGGAAGACTTTAAAGAATTTGTAAATGAAATGCAGGAGGTATATATATGAACAAACCACTTATAGCAGATATGCAAGAAAAATTTAATAGTGCAGAAGGAACAAAAGAGGCAGTTATTATAGCTTTTGATAGTTATAATGAATATGTAAAAGGTATTGAGAAAAAGGCAATAGAAGACATAAACAAGCAAAATAAAAATACAACGTTACAAATGCCTTCAACAGAAGAAATAAAAAATGGAGTAGAAAGATTAATAATAGATAATAATTTAGAAGGAAGATAGTTATGAATGAAGTTTTTGCAGATTTACATGTTCATATAGGAAGAACAGAAAATGGTAAGCCAGTAAAAATTACAGCGGCTAAATCACTTAATTTTGCTAATATTGCAAAAGAATGTGCAGATAGAAAAGGAATAAATATAGTAGGAATAATAGATTGTGCTTCGCCTTATGTTATAGAAGATATAGAGAATTTTTTAAAAACAGGTGAAGCTTACGAAATACAAGATGGAGGAATAATATACAAAGATAAAGTTTGTATATTATTAGGAAGTGAAGTAGAAACTTCAGAAGTAGGTAGAAATGGAAATAAACGGAGCAGCACATAATGTCTGCTTCTTTCCTCATTTGGAAGATATAAAAGCATTTTCAAAAGAAATGCAAAATCATATAAAAAATATAACTTTAAGCACGCAAAGGTCAGATATATCTGGCTATGAATTAATAGATATTGTAGAAAAGTATAATGGAATATTAATTCCGGCACATGCATTTACACCACATAAAAGTTACTATGGAAATTGTGTAGACAGTTTAAAAGATGTATTTAAAGAAAAATTTAATAAAATTTTTGCATTAGAATTAGGCTTGAGTGCAGATACATATTTAGCCGACATGATTTCAGAATTAGAAAATATAACATTTGTAACTAATTCAGATGCTCATTCACTACCTAAAATAGCAAGAGAATATAATAAAATGCAGTTAGAAGATATATCATTTAAAGAAGTAGTAATGGCATTAAAAAATGAAAATGGAAGAAAAATACTTGCAAACTATGGTTTAGATCCAAAACTTGGAAAATATCATAGAACATATTGTGATAATTGTAATACAACAATTGAAACAAAAGAGCCAGTACAAAAATGTCCAAAATGCGGAAGCGATAAAGTTACTTTTGGTGTTTTTGATAGAATAGAATTAATAAGAGATAAAAAAGAAAGTAAAAGTCCTGCAAATAGGCCACAATACATATATCAAATACCTTTACAATTTGTGCCTGGAATGGGAGGAAAGTCTATAGATAAATTATTAGCAAACTTTGGCACAGAAATGACAATTTTACATAAGCTTTCGAAAGATGATATAGAAGCTGTAGTTGGAGAAAAATTAGCAGAAAACATTGTGCGTGCAAGAGAAGGGAAAATGCACATACAAAGTGGTGGCGGAGGAATTTACCGGAAAAGTTTCTAATGGTTAAACTATCAGGGACGGGGTTAAATAGTTTAGTGGAAATATATTAAAACATTAGCAAAAAAATAATGTAATATTTATTTAGGAACATTTTGTGGGG
>CANQRI010000016.1 GCA_947626235.1 uncultured Clostridia bacterium
AGTTCCAAATATGTTCTTCATCTTGTACATCTGATACTTTATATAATCCGTAAACACATACGCATGGAATATCAAGTTCATCTAATATTGCTTTAAATCCTCTTGTGTAACTTTCACAAACTCCTTCTCCAAACATTAAACAGTCATAAGCTGTTCTTGCATTACTATATTCTTCTGCTGAATTAAACCCTGTTACTTCATATTCAAATTTATACATCATGTTATGAGTTACCCAATCATGAGCTGTTTTTACTAAAGTTTTTGTTCTTTCTACTGGGTCTATTTCTTGAGCATCTTCTAATTCTTCTTGAAGTTTTTGCTCTGCTTCTGATTGTATTGTTCTTACAACTTCACTTAATTTTTCATTAAATGCTGTTATTTTACTTTCTACATTCTCTGCATTAAATCCTGGTAAGTAATATGTATCTTTTCTACCTGGCCCAATATATGCGTGATATCCATCGCTTCCTTTTGTTACCCTTAATGTTAATGCAGAGTAGTCAATATAAAAAACTTTTGGATTATCATATTGAAATGCATCTCTTGCTGCACCAAATGTTGAAAGTAACTCTTGAGAGCCATTTGTGAAGCCTATTACTTGTTCTTCCGTAACAAAACCTTCTGCTAAAATATCTAAACTTCCGTTTTGTTGTAATATTTTTTCTCGTTCCATTTTTTCTAATGCTTGATAAATATTTTTACCCTCTTGTGTAAGTTGGTCATAAAAATATCGCTTAGCACTTACTTCAGGTTCTGCTTTAGTATCTATTGCATATACAATATTACTACCTAACTTAATAAAGCTAAATTGCGATAATAAAAGTATAACTACCAAAACTATTACTAATAATTTTTTGTGTTTCATAAAATCTCTCCCTTTTTATTATTTTTACTACTTAATGATAACATAAAATAATTATATGGTCAAGAAAAATTTGGCATTTTTTCTTATTTTTAGGTATATTTTTGTAGTTGACATTTTTACTTTATTAAAATTCTACATTCAACTTCTGAATTTACTAAATTTTTAAATTTTTCCCCATCTGCTTTTTCTCCTACTATTTCTCCATAATGTATAGGTACTACTACTTTTGGTTTAATTATATTTGTAAGTTTTGCAGCCTCTTCATAGTCCATTGTATAAGTTCCTCCTATTGGCAAAAATGCTACATCACATTCTACTTTAGTATTTTCTTCAGTTATATCAGTATCTCCTGCTATGTAATATGTATTACCATCTAATTCAATTAAATAACCTACCCATGCATTTTCTTTTGGATGAAATTGCTTATTTACATTATATGCTGGTATTGTTTTAAACTTAACACCTTTTACTTCATATTCATTGTTTGGCTCTACTATTACAATATTTTCATCTACAAAGCCAATTTTCAAAGCTTTAATATATAAACTCTCTGGCATAACAATAACTGTATCTTCTTTTCTCACTTTATTTATATCTTCTTCTGAATAATGGTCAAAATGATCATGTGTTACCATTATAATATCTGCATCATTATAATTTTTATCTACCTTAAATGGATCTATATAAATTGTTTTTTCTCTTCTTATTACTATGCTACTGTGGCATAATACTTCTATTTGTTCTAACATAAAATCTCTTCCTCTCTTGTATAAATTAATTAAAACCCAATTATATCATTGTATATTTCTATGGCAAAATTATCTGTCATTCCTGATATATAATAAATAATTGCTTTATAATACTCTTTTTCATTTTCAATATTAATAATAATATCATTTTTAGATGTATCTTTTCTTTCTAAATTCCAATAATTTGATATCCAATCTTCAAAACTATCTATCAATTTTGGATAAGTTTTTCTCATATTTCTTATGTTTTCAGGAGTTTTACTTCCTGCATACATAGCTTTTAAGGTATCGTAAATTTCATTTAATACAACTTTAAAATATCTTGTTGATGGTTTAATTCTGTCACATTGATAAATGTTTTTATAATTGAATTGCTTAATTTGTTTTATTAAGTTAAATGTTTCTTCGGAAAAACATAATCCCTTCTCCACAGATGAATTTTTCCATAAATCATATATTAAATTATTTATTATAACTGTATTGTTTATTACATCTTTTGAATTATAATTTAATAATTTATATAGTTCTTCTAAATGCTCATCTAAAATTCCTAAAGTTATTGCATCTTCTATATCTCTTCCTAAATATGATACCTTATCTGCAACTTTTACAACACAACCTTCCCAAGTATATGGAGCATATTGATTTGGAGTTTTATATTCGTTTAAGTCTATAGCTTCGTCCCTTGGCTTTAGCATATTTTCATCTATTTCACCACAATGAGATATAATTCCATCACGTACTGCATAAGTTAAATTTAAGTTTTGTTTATTTCTTAAATCATCTTCTAATAATTCTATTTTATCTACAAGCTCTACACCATTTTTCTCATGCCAAAATGTTTCTCCTATATCTCTTTTGGATATTTCAGATAGAATTCTTTCTCCTTCATGCCCAAATGGACTATGACCTAAATCATGGGCCGTAGCTATTGCTCTTGTTAATTCTGCATTTAAGCCCAAACATTTAGCAATAGTGTAACTTACAGATTCAACGTGTATAACATGCTCTATTCTTGTACATATATGATCATTTCCTGGTGAGAAAAATACCTGTGTTTTATGTTTTAGCCTTCTATAAGCATTGCAATGTATAGTTCTTGTGTAATCTCTTTCAAATGGTGACCTAATATCGTTTTTTCTTGCGTATATCTCTTTTTCCCTTTTTATAGCATTTTCCCATTTTGGACTATTTTCATTTGTAGCATATTCTTTAAATAAAGTATCCATTTTACCTCCTTATACGCTATTTACTTAATATTTCTATTACCCTATTCTTCAATTTGTATAAAAATTCTTTATCATGTGGATATTGTTTAAATGTTATATTTCCTCCAATCTTTTGTATTTCTTTTTCTGTTTCTTTCCTGCCAATTTTCTGCTCCAATAATTTCAGCATCATTCTATCTTGAAGTGCCTCATAAAAAACAACACTTCTTATAGATTCTATTGCACCATTTTTATATGGATATACAATAAAGCTATCTCCTGAAGGGAAACCTTGTTTTGCATCTGTTGTTTTATATGGGTCTATTGCCTCTTTTGATAATCTTGAATAATAAAAATTAAATCCCCAGTGTAAAAAACCTATCATATTGTGTAAATATAATTGAACACCTATAATTCTAGTTCTCGCTGATGGCATTGCTAAAAACCTATTAGATACATCTGTAGCTTGAGCACAACAGTAATAACACCATTTTTCTTTTACTTGTTTTTCTAAAAATGGTTCTATTCTATCTATTGCTGGAATAGGAATATCGACCATTCCTCTATTATATATTTCTACATTAGAAAGTGCATCTATTATTTTAAAATCTTTTAAATGCTTTTCTACAATACTTCTTGCTTTTTCATAACATTTAAGTCCTTCATCATATTTTTCTGCTGGCTCATCTGATATATGAAAATATACATTATTTTCTATTCCCAATTTCTTTATTTCTTGCACTAATGATGGTAAAAAGCTATCTATAAATTCTTTATATTCTTTTGAACTTGCCTTTACATGCCAGCCAAACTTTTTAACTGTTTTTCCGTTTTCTTTTACTAAAATTTTAGGCGTATATTTTGCTCCCCATTGTGTGAAAAAATGTGCCATCTCAAAATATTTTATTCCTACCTTTTGTGCTAATTTTATCCATCTTTCAAATTTACTATATTTAAAAGTATATTTGCCTTTTTCATATTTTATATCTACTAATTGAACAGTTGGCCTTTCACCACCTATTTCAGTATCTAATGGAGGTGTAAATATAGGTGTAAGTATTTGTGTTACACCTGTTCTTCTTGCTAATTTCATGTATTTTTCTACTAATTTCCAATACTCTTCAGAAAATACTTTTACATTATGATATGTAGCTATACAGTCTGAATGAAACCAATTTGTATATATCAAGTCACTTTCCGGTAACTCTATATTGCATACATTAATTTTTATTTCTTTTGATATTTTTATTTCTTCATTTTTTATTAATATATTTACTTTATACTTTTTTGCCTCGGCTTTTTTAGGAATATCTATTGTAACCCACAAAGTCGTATTAGTATATTCATATACATCTACTTTTCCTTCTAATGGGAATAATACATCTGGGAATAACCCTGGCTCTGTCATTATGTAATTTTCATCTGCTCTTTCTTCATATGTAGGAAACTCACTCGGCACATAGCCAACCTTATATACCTTAATATTCTTTAATTCAGATTGCACCATGCACTCTAAATTATATTTTTTATACTCTGCACTTTTCAAAATAATTTGAAACGACACTCTTTCTCCTTTAAATGCCTTTATCTCTTGTATTTCCTTAAAATTTTCTAACTTATCTTTCAAAAAAACTTTTTCTAACGAATCTACTACTTTTAAATTTACCATATTTTTTCCCTCATTTTTTTATATCTTATCATATAAAAAAATAAAAGTCAGCACTTTTTACTGACTTTTTAATCTTTTTTTATAAATAGACTTCTGTATTCAAATTTATGTGTTTAACTTGCCCCTTTTTCTAATTTTAATAATTGAGCTTTAATATCTATTCCTCCTGCATATCCAGTTAAACTACCATTTGCGCCTATTACTCTATGACATGGAATAATAATTGATATAGGATTATGTGCAACAGCACCACCTACAGCCTGTGCTGACATTGTTTTCTTATTTTGTATTTTAGCTACCTTCTTTGCTATTTCTCCGTAAGTAGTAACATTTCCATAAGGAATTTCACAAAGCATTTTCCATACTATTTGCCTAAATTCTCCTCCTCTTGGGTTCAAATGAATTTGTTTAATTTCTGGCTTTTCTCCCCTAAAATATCTATCTAACCAATTTTTAGTTTGTATAAAAATTGGTAAATCATCTTGTCTTTCAAGTTTTTCTTTAATATCATTGCAAAAATATTTTTGTCCTTCTATCCATACTCCTATAATATTTTCTTTATCACTTACTATTGTTAATTCTCCTATTGTAGAGGAATACTTTGTATAATATAACATTTATATCTCCTTATATATTTACTAAAGCAAGTGATTAATTTTTATAAATCACTTGCTTTTATATTATTCTACTTCAATTAATTCATACTCTTTGCTTCCAATACCTAAATCTGCAGCAGCATCTATTGTATGAGTTCCTTGTCTTGAATTTATTCTTTCTAATAAATGGTCTCTTCCTGGATCATCTGAATTTTTAACTAAATCTATACAAGCTTGGTCTATTGCAACTGGGTCAAGTGATGCTAAAATTCCAATATCTTTCATGCAAGGGTCTTCAGCTACATTACAGCAATCACAATCTACAGACATATTGCACATAACATTTATATAAGCTATATTTCCTTTAAAATAATTTACTACTGATGAAGCACTATCTGCCATAGACTCTAAAAATTTAATTTGGTCTGCTCTAAACATATCTTCATAAGATGCATTTTCTTTTCCTGTACAATGAATATAACTTTTTCCTTTGCTAGAAGCAACTCCTATTGATAGTTGTTTTAATGCTCCTCCATATCCTCCCATAGGATGACCTTTAAAATGTGAAAGTACAAGCATTGAATCGTAGTTTTCTAAATTTTTTCCAACATAGTTCTTTTTAATTACTTTTCCGTTTGGAATTTCTAAAACTTTGTCTGGTCCTTCTCCGTCCATAATATCAACAGTAAAGTAATCTGACCATTCATGTTTTTTCATTAATGCTTTATGCCTCTCTGTTGTGTTTCTAGCTCCATCATAAGCTGTGTTACATTCAACTACTGTTCCATTAACATACTCTACCATTGGCTTCATAAAATTTGGTCTTAAATAATTTTGGTTGCCGTCTTCTCCCGAATGTACTTTTACTGCTACTTTTCCTGGTAATTCCTTTCCAAGTTTTTTAAACATCTTAACAACACTTTCTGGTGTTAATTCTCTTGTAAAATACACTTTTGCTTTTTCCATTTTACCAACCCTCTTTCTTTATTATATTAATATTATTGACCTTTATTTCATTAATAAGCTTTTTTAATAAATTTATGTGGTTTATTCTGCATATCCTGTTTTTTCAATAACTTTACTACTTATTTCTTTTACTTTATTTGATGGTTCATAATTTGTTTGTCCATATACTTTTTCATGCAATTCTTTTACAGCAGATTCAAGTGTAGTTGGTGCTAAATACCAAACTCCATCTACTGTAGCACCCTTTACTTTATATGGCCAACCTACATTATTTAATATTTCATAATCTGATATTTTTTTCATTAAATCAAATATTTCATCACGATTAACGTTTGTATATAATTTTGGTAATAATACATCTGCTAATCCATTTATTTGGAATATGTTTGATTTTTTAGCCTGTTTTATTACACTCATCAAAACAGTTACCATTCTTTCAGCTTTTTTATAATTTCCATTACCTATAAATTTAATTCTTCCATAAGCTAAAGCTTGCATTCCATTTAATTTTTGATTTCCTTCTTTTTCTACATAAGTAGCAGTTTTTCCATTTTCTCTTGCTACTTCATTTATATAACCATTAATAGATTGTAACTCTTCTTCTGTTATATTTAATTCTATTCCGCCAACTGCATCTACAATATTTTCCATAGCTCCAACATTTAGTGTTACAAATTCTTTTATATTTAAATCTAGATTTTCATTTAATGTGCTTAATGCTAAAGTTTCTTTTCCTTCTGCATATGCATCTGACACTTTATTTAAGTCTTGTCCTGTAATTTGTAAATATGTATCACGATATATAGTTGTTAATGCTACTTTTCTATTTTGTTCATTTATTGTAGCAAGAACAATAAAGTCTGTACCTCTTTCAGGTTCCATTTCATTTACTGTACCATCTACACCCATAATTGCAATAGTACGATATCCATCTAACTGCTCAGCTACTCCATCTGTTACTTTAATTTCATCTTTATTTAATTCTACATAGTTTACTTTATTTATTTGACTATTAATACATATTGCTGAAATTGCTATAATTGCGATAATTACAACTATTACTATTAATAATATTTTTTTCCACTTTTTATTATTTTTCTTTTTACTTGTTCTTCTGTTAGAAACTCCTTCGTTAAAATTTCCTTCTTTCATTCTTTTTGCTTTCATATTCAACATCTCCTATTTTAAAAATCCAATTCTTTTTTTGCACAATTTAGTGCCTCTAAAATAACTTTATCCATATCATAATATTTGTATTGTCCAAGTCTTCCTCCAAATATGATATTAGGATTTTCTTTTGCGAGGCTTGTATACTTTTCGTATAAAGCATTATTTTTTTCATCATTAATTGGGTAATATGTTTCCTTTCCTTTTACCCAAGTATCTGGATATTCTTTTGTAATAACCGTCTTTGGTGAAGTAGCATATTCAAAATGCTTATGCTCAATTATTCTTGTATATGGTATTTCGTATTCTGTATAATTTACAACTGCATTTCCTTGATAATTTTCTTCATTTATAACTTCTGTTTCAAAACGCAAACTTCTATATTCTAACTCTCCATATTGATAATTATAAAATTCATCTATTGCACCTGTAAATATTATTTTTTCAGCAATTTGCTCTAATTCTTCTCTGTGTTCAAAGAAATTACAATTTAATTTTACTTCTATACCTTCAAGCATTTTTTGAATAATTGCTGTATAACCTCCAACCGGTATTCCTTGATATTTGTCATTAAAATAATTATTATCATATATAAATCTTACAGGTAACCTTTTTATAATAAAACTTGGTAATTCGGTTGCTTTCTTGCCCCATTGCTTTTCTGTATAACCTTTTACTAATTTTTCATAAATAGTTTTTCCTACTAAACTTATTGCCTGTTCTTCTAAATTTTTGGGCTCTACTATTCCTGCTTCAAGTTTTTCTGCTTCTATTTTAGCTTTTGCTTCTTGTGGAGTTTTAACTCCCCATAATTTATTAAATGTATTCATATTAAAAGGCATATTATATAATTCATTTTTATATATTGCTACTGGTGAATTTGTGTAACGATTAAACTCTGCAAACTGATTAATATAATTCCATATTTCTTCATTACTTGTGTGAAAAATATGTGCACCATATTTATGTACATTTATTTCTTCTATTTTTTCTGTATAAACATTTCCCCCTATATGAGAGCGTTTATCTATCACTAAACATTTCTTTCCTCTTTTAGCAGCTTCATATGCAAATACTGAACCGAAAAGTCCTGAACCAACTACTAAATAGTCATATTGTTTTGAAATGCCCATTAAACCACCTTTACCTTTCCTAATTTAAATTTCATTAAAGTATTCAACTGTATTTTTTATTCCATCTATCAATGATGTTTCTGGCTTCCAGCCTAACTTTTCTAGTTTTGAAACATCTAGTGGAGTTCTTGCAAATTTTACATATTGATTTTTATTTTCTTGAATATCAAAAATAACATCTAAATTTTGATACATGCCCTTTAACATAAATGCAAGTTCTCTTATTGAAATTTCTTCTGTTTCATTTGCAATATTATAAACTTCATTTTCCTTCGTATCTACCGTAATTGTTAATAATGCTGTAATTGCATCTGACAAATAACAAAATGCCCTTTTAGCTTCTCCTGTACTTTTTAATACAATATTTTCTTTTTTAACTACATTTGAAATTAAATCTGACATAATCCTTCCATCATTGTCTATTATCATTCCTGGTCCATATACATGTGCTATTCTTGTAATTTTGTATTTAACTCCATATTCATATGCATAACTTACAATTAAATTTTCTGCCATTCTTTTACTTTCAGGATAGCAAGACCTTAAATCTAAACATTCTAGTGCTCCCATATCTGTTTCTGATACTTTTGATGTGTTATCATCTAATTTTCCATATACTTCCCTTGTTGATGTAAAAATCACTTCTGCATTATTCTTTTTTGCTAATTCTAATACATTTTGCGTACCTATAACATTTGCATTAATAATGCCAACTGGGTCTTTTGTTATTGTTTTAGGGTTTGCAGAACTTGCCATATGTATAATATAATCTAATTTTTCTGGTACTTCTATTTTATTGCAAACATCTTGAACAACCGGAATAATATCTTTTCTTTTTGAAAACTCTGTTAATTGTTCCAATTTTTCTGCATTTCTAACTAATGCATAAATTTTTATATTTGCATTCTTTTTATCGTTCAAATACATCAAAACATACATGTAATATGAAGCAAGCATTCCGTTTGCTCCTGTAATTAGTATATTTTTATTATAAAGATTTTGAAAATTTATATTTTGATTAGTTATTTTTTTTAAATCTTCTTGAACAATATGATTATTATACATAATTATTTCCTTTCTCAATTACTTGTCGTTTCTTCTTTTATAAATTGATTCTGCAAGAAAAACATCTTTTGGAGTTGTAATTTTTATGTTATCATAATCTGTTAAAACCACTGTTAAATGTTTGTTATATTCATGCATTAAAGTACATGAATCTATTGAATCTGTAACACCATCTTGTTGTGCTTTAATATGCACATCATAAATATCTTTTAAATAAAAGCTTTGAGGTGCTTTTGCTATAAGTGATTCATTTCTTTTTATAACAGATTTAATATCCTTATTTTCATTTATCAATACTTCTGTTTCTGTTGCATATACACTTGATATAGCACTTCCGTTTTTCTTTTACAGTTTGTATATTATTGTTTATTAGTTCATCAGTTATAAAAGGTCTGACACCATCATGTATTAGTACTATTGCATCATCACCATACATTTCCTTTGCACATTTAATTCCATTAAATATTGACATTTGCCCAGTTTCTCCTCCTGGAACTACTTTGGCAACTTTCTTAATATTATATTTTACAAGCAAATCATTTAAATAATCTATCCATTCCATTTTAGACGCAACTATAATTGCATCTATATTTTTATTTTTTTCAAAATGCTCTAAAGTATGTATAATAATAGGTTTTCCTTCTATTTCTATAAATTGCTTTGGCTTGTCCGTATTTCCCATACGCTTTCCTACGCCACCAGCAAATATAACTGCTACATTCATGCAATTACCTCCTTGCGTACTACTTAACACTAATGTTTAATTATCTATAATATTTTTTTCCAATATGCCGTAACTTCGTGTGCTCTTACTTGCTTTTCTTTTGGTGGCAACTCCATATAATTACCGTAGTGTTTAGTTAAATAGGCTTGATACCCTACAGGTATTTTATATTTTTCACCTTCAAAATCCGCTAACTCATAACTTCCAATATAAGAACTTGGCATAATTTCCTTTTCTAAATATTTTCCAGTTATACAAGTTACAGTATTAGTATTCTTATATTTTTTTACCATATTTTCTATTGATTTTATAATTAGTTTATGTAACTCAAGGTCTTCCATTATTGGCAATACCATCTTTTTTAAAACTAATTTTAATTTATTTTTTGTCACCTTTGAAATATTATCAGACTGATACATCTTTAGTAATCTGTGTAAAAATTTATATTTTTTATATATATTTTTTATTTTTTCCTCATTATCAGGTAAATAATCTATTGGAAATACATCAATATATACGCCAAAATTATCCAATTGCTTGCAATTATTTTCAATTAGTATAGTTTCTAAATTTACAACTTTTGCAAAAGGATAACAATAGTTCTCTGTGTTAGTATAATTTTCCAATCTCATTTTGTTATTACATTTTTTATTAAAAATTTCTATCAATTTATCATAATCTTTTCTAGGTAGCATAATGTCTATATCGTCATCCCATGGAATATAACCTTTATGCCTAATTGCACCTAATAAAGTACCTCCACCTAAAAAATAAGTAATATTGTTTTCCTCGCATATTCTTTTTACTTCTTTTAATAAATCTAATTGTATATTTCTTAATTCTTCTAATGTAACTTCTCTATCGATTTCTGCCTTTTTATTTTCGTCATTTTCATTTTCATTAAATATTTGAGTTAATAACAGTATAGGAAAACCTATAATTGGGTTTAATAAATACCTTTCTGTAAAAGCAATAACTGAAAATAGTATTACAAAAATACCATAATTGCTATTTTTATACTTTTTCATTAATATGTAAAAGCCCAATTCAAATATTAATATGTATATAATGCCATACACTATAAAACTTCTTGTATATAAAGAGTCTATGTTTATGTCTTTATACTTTCCATATGCCCACAAAACTTCTTCATCTAAATCAATATCTCTGGTTATTAAGCCTACACCGTATTTCTGCACAGCAGTGCTACCTAATGATATTCTATAACTTAATGTTTCATCTATTTTTGTTATAACAGGATTATTAAAGTTTGCATAGATGAATATTAACAATGCTGTAATTAATGCTACTGATACAAAACTCCATCTTGCCACTATATTAATTATTTTGTTACATTTTTTATGTTTAGATAAAATTACTAACACAATAAAAAAGATTGATGCAAGTAATGCTGTTCTAGATGCTGTAAAGAAATAGGTTATTACATATAAAACTCCAATTACACCTAGATTTAATGCTTTTATTTTATCATACCTTAAAAATACATACTCTGCGGTAAGCCACAATACTATTCCTGCAAAAATATTAGGATGTGTTAAATAGAAGTTATATCTACTTTGTCCAGTAATTGTACGTGATACTACTACATTTCCTAACCCAGTGGCTAAACTAAATAAGAATGCTACAATATGTATTAACAATAATATGCTTGTTGTATAAAACAAACACTTAACTATTTTCTTTATATCTGTATTTTGTGATGCAAATATAGCTAAATAGCAAAAAAGAATATTATAATCTCTACAAACATAAGATGTGTATAGTGTTAGTACACCTAATAATGTAAGTAGTAATATTTTCTTTTTTGTATATTTTTGAAATATAAATTTAATACCAAATAGAATAACAATTGTTGCCTCTAATAATAAATCTATATATTTATTTACTTCAAATAAAGTAGTTCTAGAAAAAAAGAAATTTATAACTAATAAAACTATGCCTATATAGTAAAACTTATTAATGTTTTTTTTCATTTTAAACTTCATTCCTTTCCTACTTTACTTATTTTTCAAAACTACACTTATCTGGAAAAAGATTATCAAATTGCTCTTTTATATCATCTCTTAACTTTTCAAATGTTTCTTCACTTATATGTTCTGAATCATTTAAGCAAATAACTTTATATTTATTATTCTTAAATATTTTTTTTGCATCATTTTCATTTTGTAACATATAAAGCTTTCCAAAATGATATTTTCTTGGGTTAAAATTACCACTAGCTAATTGCCAGTCTTTTATTAACCATTGATTTAAATCTTGCCTTAAATCTCTAAATTTATGGCTACAAGTATAGTCTAATTCTTCATTTTCTTTATTCCATAATTCTTCATAAGTGCTCTTTAATAAATTTGAAGTAATGTGAAATTGGTAAAAACCTGTAAAGTTTTCCCATGGGTACAATAATATACTTTTTATATTTTGCATTCCGTATTTAAAATTAAAAAACTTTGAAAAGTTTTTCTTTATTTGTATATTCTTTTTATAATAATGGTTAATAATTCCCATATTATTTACTTGTATTGATGCAATTCCCATTTTGTCTTCTTTAATAATAGGTGATAATATTGCTGTATCACAAGGCTTACCATTCCTAAAAAAGTCTGTTGGTTTTACATCATTTATAACAAAAACGTCATCATTAAAATAAACAAATTGCTCTTGCAAACCCTTTATTCTATGTAAGTTTAGCTCTATTGTATTTGAATTAAATGTTGGTAAGTATTTTTCTGGTATAAAATCTTTGTGATTTACTATATTTAATTTTGAATTATTTGTATTTAAAAATTCAGGTAAGTGCCCCCATGTAACAAAATGTATTTTATTTACCCATGGTGCATATTTTTCCACTCCCCTAAACCAATATTTTAAATTATCCCAGTCTCTAAACCTTACTGCTCTATTATCATTATGAATATCATTTCTATATTTATTTCTTTCTTCTTGCCAATTTGGATCATTTCCATCTACCCATAAAATGACAAAATCAATTTTATCTTCCATTTTATTTACCTTTTCTTTTATTTTTAAATTTTAATTAATTTTTTAGAATTCCTTGTTATTTAAATTCTTTTAGTAAGTTTCCTATATAATAACCAAAATATTCTAAAAAATGGTAACCCCATATTTAAAAGTATTATTGCTATTTTATCTCTTTTGGGAGTATCTTTACATTTAAAAACTACACCTTGCTTTTCTTTTATTTTAGAAACAATTTCTTTTTCCATTTGTTTATTTCTAGGCTTTGTAAAAATTAGTATTTTAAGAATTCTAAAATTAGCATATACATCATATCTACTTACTGCATCTTCTAATTCTGGATATTTTTCTCTTATGTAGCTCAACATTTGGTTTGTATGTTCTATATAATCTTCTTCATTTTTATTAAAACCTTGTTTTTTAGAAATGGAACCTTCCCTTGCAATATAGTAATAGCACTCTTTGTTACCAAAAGCAACATTTTGCGCTTCTTCAATTAATTTATAAATAACAGCTGTATCTTCATATACTTTTCCTTTTGGAAATTCATAATTTTTCCATAATTCTGTTAAATAAAGTTTTGCATTTGCAGAAATATCTATTCCCTGTTGAAATAAAAGATTTTTGTATGCACCTTTTACATCTAAACATACATCTTCTAAACTAGATTCATCTTGAACTTTTATATCCTTCCATACTATTTGTAACTTGCAAATAGATAGTTTTACATTATATTTTTTTATTAATTTATATAAATATTCTATATAATCAGAGGTTACATAATCATCCGAATCTAAAAAAGTAATATATTTTCCTGTAGCAACTTTTATTCCTGCATTTCTTGCATCTGATAATCCACCATTTTCTTTATGAATTACTTTAATTCTACTATCCTTTTTAGCATAATCATCACAAATAGACCCACAATTATCTGGTGAACCATCATCTACTAATATTATTTCTAAATTATTGTAAGTTTGACCTATTACGCTTTTCAAGCATTTTTCTAAATATTTTTCTACATTATATATAGGTATAACTATCGTTATTAAATCTTCCATTTTTAAAAGCTCTTTTCATATTTTTTACCAGCAAATTTAGCCATTAAAAACGCACTACCTTTTTTTAGCCAATTTACTTTTTCTATATTCATAACTTTAATTTCTTCATATTTTAAGCCATTGGTGTTTATCCATACATCTAATAATAATTCAGATACTCTTCCGAAAAATCTTGCATGGAATGTATCATATTTTGTAACATCTACTCTTTTTTCTAATTCAAATAAAATATCAAATAACCATGTACAATATTCATCTAGCACTTCTTTTTTCATAACAAACATATTAAACATGTGTGCTGACGTTCTTTTATGTAATTTATCGAATTCAGGTATATATTTTGGATATTTTTCTTCTATTATTTTTCGAGTTTCATCTAATGGTTCAATGTGCATTGTATGCTCATAATGAGAATATAAATTTTCTATATAATAGTTTCTTTTTTTAGGTAATATAATATCTACATTTTCAAGTTTTTTCTCTATTTGTTCTCTTGTTGCTACATTTTCTATTCTAGTTTTTTTAGAATCTTGCTTGTCTGATGCAAAATATCTTCTATAATGATTTAGCCCTATATATTTAGCATCTAAATTCTTCCAAGCAGAATATATTCCTGTAAGTTCACAAAAATATGGATTTTTTTCAGAAATGTTATCACCTATATCATCAGTTTGATAACCAATTTTCTCTTTACCTTTACTTCCTACTTGAATTGGTAAATACATATTATCTTCTGGCATTTCATACTTTTTATGGGCTGCTACAACTATTTTTACATCTTCCATTTAAACTTCAATCCTTTCAACTTATTTGGAATATTAATTTTATATTAAAGTGCCCCTTCTCTTTTTAAAACTGTAATAAAGGTTTTAAAAAATATTTTTATATCAAGCCATAGAGAAAAGTGTTCTGCATAATACCTTTCCATTTGAACTCTTTCTGCATATGTTGTTGTACTTCTTCCATTTACGGCCCAGTAACCTGTTATTCCTGGCCTTACACTATGTACTATTGGCATACTATCGCCAAAAAGTTCAACTTCTCTATCAACTATTGGTCTTGGACCAATTAAACTCATATCTCCTTTTAGTATATTAATAAGTTGTGGTAATTCATCCATACTTGTTTTTCTTAATATTTTTCCTAATTTCGTAATTCTAGGATCATTAGTTAGTTTTTGGTTTGCTTCAAATTCCTTTTTTCTTTCAGGATTTTGTGCTAAATATTCATCTAAAACTTTATCAGCATCTACTATCATGGTTCTATATTTATATATTGTAAAATGTTTTCCTCCTTTTCCAAGTCTGGTTTGTTTATAAAATATAGGTCCATCGTCTTCTTTTACAATTTTATTTATTATATACACAACAATAGTTATTGGTATTAGTAATATAACACCAATAACTCCTACAAAAATATCAAAAACCCTTTTTATTCCCTTTTCTATATTTTTTATACTAAAAATTTTTTGTGTTTCTTCTATATTTTTTTGTGCATTTATAATTTTGCGTACTTGATTTATTGCTTCCATTTCTTTATCTTGTGATATATCTGATACAGTTTCCATTGCCACTTTTTCCGTCTGCACTATTACCACCTCGCTTAATTAATTTAATACAAACGTTTTTTGGAAATTATACATATTTTTCTAAATTTATTATTTCAAATATAACATATAAAAACATAAAAATCAATGATTTTCGCAAATTAATGACACTATTCTCAATATTTATATATCTCATATTGTAACCTTTTGCGCACTTTCTCGTTGTTTTTGGAATAATTTACAATTTTTTACATATTGCCGTATTTTGTAGTATGCATCAACTATTTAATTATATATGCTTTTTACTCTTTGTTTTTAGCAAAAAACTTTTGAATTTTATCTTTTATTTGACCTAGAGTTTCTAAAATAATTTCATTTTTTAATAATATGCTTACTATTCCATAAGATGCTACTCCACCAAAGCAAATTAGTAAAGTTTGTGCTATATTATTTGTTACAAATAATTTTATTAACTCTGCTACGACAATAATTGATATACAAGAAATTAAACTAATTATTATAGTTCTTTTTAAATTTTTAAATTTATAAATTTTAATGGCATAGCAAAAACAAACTATGCATACTGCTAATTCAGCTATTACTGTTGTTATTGCAGCACCGTTTTGCCCCCATAATGGTATTGCTATAAAATTAAGACCTATATTTAAAATAGCTGCTATCAAAGTGGCTTTAAATGCATGTTTTTCTTGCTTATTTGGTATTAAAATTCCATTAATAAAAATATTGCCTATTGTTGCAAAACCTAAAGCAATACTTAGTATTATAAGTGATGTTGTTGCTTCTATATATTCTCTACCTGCTATTAAAAGTACAATTTGTTTACTTAAGATTATAATACCTAAAATTGCAGGAATAATCAATGTTAGTATCGTTTTAAGTAATTTTTCCAATAAATATTCATACTTTTCTTTATCTTCATTAGCATATAAAGACATTCTTGGAAGTGTTACACTAGTAACTGCATTGAGCATTTTTTTGATAATGCTATATACCTTAACACTAACTGCATACAAACCAACTGTAAAATCATTAGACATCATTCCTAATAAAATAACATCTGAATTAACATATATATTTACAGCCAATGCATTAGAAAACATCACTATCATTGATTTAAAATGTTTATGCCATTCTACATTTTTTACTAATCTTAACTTACAATATTTTCTAGCATGTATAAAATTAACTATATTTACGCTTCCTGTTGCAATTACTGATATTAGTGCATATATATAATAATCTTCGCTTTTCTTTACGAACAAGAACAATAATACCATAGATATTATTTGCGTTAAAATACTTTTTTTAGTTATATATGCATAATCTTCATGTATATTATATATCCAGTCTACGCCCACCGTTGTAAATAAAATTCCCATACTTTGTATTATAATTAATAGTCTATAATCTACTAGTTTAGTTGGCAAGATTAAAAGTACTGCCATTATTAAATATGTAATTGCAGTAGTTATAATATTAATTGTAAAAATTTGATTTGCAAACTTCTGTAATTTTTGCTTATCATTTCTAATTATTGAACCTTCACGTGTAGCATAAGTGTCTATTCCTAAAGCTGCTATTAATGATAAGTACACAATTATTGAAGACGCAAATTGAACTTTCCCTATATTATCTGCACCTAAAACTCTTGATGCATAAGGGAAAGTAATTATTGGGAATATAATAGACATTGCAACTTTTATTGCATTTATAATAGCGTTTATTTTAATTGATTTTTCTTTCATTTTTTCTCCAATTTTTCAATTTCATCTATAATATACAATGGTGAAAATTCGCCATTATACCCATAATTAACTTCTTCTTTCGTTTTTACCCATTCTGTATCTATATCCTCAAAATTTGAAAATACTTTCATATATTTTTCGTTATAATATTTTAAATTTTTTATATTTTCATTATTGGTAAGTAATTTTTTATTAAAACATACTGCCTCAAAGTACCTTAAAGATTGCGCATGTTGACCTTTTTGCAAAAATTCTATAATGCAGTTGGTAGATTGTACTTCTTGTGCAATATTTAAATATGGTTGTCTTTTATTTAAAACTCTAAAACCTTCTGCACTATAATCTAAAGTTCTTCCATCATTTTTTACAATATCAAATTTTGCATTTATACCATTTTTTTTCAAATATTCAAACAATTCTACGTTTTCATTAACTCTTCCTGGTTTTAAGCCACCTATAAAATATGCATCACTTGTTATTGGTACATTTTCTTCTATTTGTGGTTTTGAATAATAATGTTCATTTAAATAGTGAAAGTTATGTTTTTTAGCATCATTTATGTCATAAGAAAAAATATAATTCCATATTTTATATTTATATATTTCAGCTATTTTTCTTCCAACCGGAGTGTCTACTCCAACTGTATCCCATAAAATTAACACTAATTTTACATTTTTATGTTTGCTAAGTTCTTTAAAAATAGAAATATCATAATCAAAAAATAAATTTGTGGTAACAATAATATAATATTCATCTATATCATTAAATTCGAACTCTGAAAAATCATACCATATTTTTTTAAAAGGTAATCTGATTACTTTTGATATTTTATAACTTAAATGCACCCTTTGTATAGCTTTTAAGAAAATATTTTTTATTTTTTTCTTGTTTACACTGCAACATTTTATTTTATTTGATTTAAATAAATCTGAAAATATATTTGAAACAAAATCATTTGCTGGATTACTACACATCAATATATATTGCTTTTTCATAATTTATTTCCTTTCAATATACCTTGTTTGTTATGTTTTTCATATACTATAACATATCATAACAAAATACAAAAAGCAATATTATTCGCCTTTTTTTCACATAAATGAAATATCATTAATAGAAACTATTATAATTTTTTTGATAAAGCTACTTTTGACTGCAAAAAATAAAGTGAACCATAATATATTTTAACAATTATAGTCCACTCTTATAACTATTTATAATTTTTATTTGCTTTAAGTTGTTATTATTGGCTTAAATTTTCTACTTTATTCTGGTAACTTATTTACTGTTATATTTAATGTTTTTTCTGTTACACTTTCCGTTGTAGTTAATACTCTTTCTGCTGCACCTTCTCCATTATGTTCTTTATCAATAGTTATATTCAAACCTATCCACCAAAATATAATGCATACTACTGTTGCAAGCAGTAAAACCGTCCATGTAGAAGATTTTAACTTATCTTGATATATACTATATACAAATGTAATCATTATAATACCAAATAGAATAATACTTGCTAAAAATGGTAATATGTAATCAGCTGATATATGTTGTATTCCTACTATAGCTGATGGAACAATTGATATTGTTAACACTACTGATATTATAACTGTAATTATAGTTTTTAAATCATTTTTCACATGCTTTATTTCTTTGCTTTCTTCTTGTAAACTTTCTTTTAATTTTTTCGCTTCTTGTATATTTGTTTCTAACTTAGCCTCCAATTCTGAAGATTGTTTTCTAGAACGACTTATTTGCTTTTGTATAATATTATACATAACTGTATTCATTATATACTGTAATTGCATCAATATTTGATTATTGCAAGATTCCTTTTCTGTAACTAAATATTGGTTTAACAAACCATTTCCAACTTCATATATTATTTTTAAATCTTCAATATCATAATTTTCAAAATCTTCTCCAAAATATTTATTACAATAGTCTAAATATTCATCTTCTTCAGTAGCTTTTATTACTTTTTTGAGTGCCTCTATTATTTTATTAACATCTATATTTGAACTGCTCACATTATTCAAATTTTTATTTTTCTTATTTTTTGACATATTTAGAAAACCAACTCTTCATCTTTTCTTTTGAAATAATAGAATATTCTTTCTCTTCCCATGCTTCTTTCCAAGGTGAGCCATCTGCATGTGTAAAATTAACTAGTTCCATTGCTGAAAATGCTTTAAAAGCATCAAATAATTCTTCTATTAATTTCTTCTTTTCTTCACATATTGAATTTCCTTCTGCAATTTGTTCTTGATTTAGTATTATATTATTTTTACCATATTTTTTAAATTGTTTATAAAGTGGAATTGCTACAGGTCCAAAATTCCATGCTTGAAAGTCACAATCATACAAAAAGTTTGTATCTTCCATGTTCATATAGTATGCTTCGAATAAAAACATCAATTTTTGAATATGAATTTGTGTAATAGGTACATTATGCTGTTTATATACATTAACTAAATAATATGCATCTTTTACAATGTCATTTTCTCTTTCCATATAGCAACACCTCCATATCTTTTATTCATAAAATATAACTATTATTACATTTATTTTCCAATTATTATAGTTTCATAATTATTTTATCATAAAATGTCATAATGTCAATAATTGTTATAGATATTATGTTATGTTTTCTGTCTATAATATTGGGATTTTTATAGCATATCAAATAAATTACAAACTTATTAGTTTTCTTACATATTCTACCATAAATAATGGTATATTAATTAAATTACCATCTTTTTGTAAATTTTTCATAGAGAATCTAATTCTCGCTTTAGGGCTATATTTTTCATTATATACTTTTAAACTTGTATTATTTATATTTTCACTTGATTTTACTTCAATCGGAATAATTTCATTTTCATGCTGTAGTATAAAGTCTATTTCATATCTATTATCAAATGTATAATAATACGGATTTAATCCTATTGCAGTTAAAATCTGTATAACATAATTTTCCGTTAAAGCACCTTTAAATTCTTCAAATAATCTATTATCTTCTACAACAATTTTGCTATCTAAGTTGGTCATTCTTCTCAATAATCCAACGTCATTTACATATATTTTAAATGCAGATAAATCATTATAACTAATAAGTGGCATACTTGGCTTCGTTACATTGTATAACTTATATACAATATTAGCATCTTTTAACCAATTTAGTGCTCCTTCATATTCTCTTGCTCTTGCTCCTTCTTTAGCAACTTGGTACAAAAACTTCTTATTTTGCTTAGATATTTGTGATGGTATACTATTCCATATTATTGAAATCCTATTAGCTTCTATATTATTAGTATGTTTTGAAAAGTCACTTTCATAAGCTCTCAAAATATTTTCTTGTATTTTATTCACCTTCTGCATATCTTTATCTTGAGTCCATGAATTCACTACCTCAGGCATACCTCCTACAATAAAGTATGCTTTTAATTTTTCTCTCAACATTTCAAAGAACATATCAGGAATATTTTCAATATTGTTAATTGAATTCATATATTCTACTAAATTTTTGCAATCATCTGCTTCTAAAAATTCAGTAAACGTCATAGGATACATATCTATAAAATCTACTTTTCCAACAGGGAAAGATGTATGTGATAAACGTATTCCCAGTAATGATCCAGCACTAATAATATGATATTCTTTTGCCTCTTCATTAAAATATTTAAGTGAATTTAATGCATCTGGGCACTCTTGTATTTCATCAAAAACAATTAATGTTTTCTCTGGCATAATTGATTTTCCATAAATGAAAGATAATTGTTCTAATATTCTTTTTGGATCTTTTGTATTTTTAAATAAACTATATAATTCAGTATCGTGATCAAAGTTAAAATATGCCACGCCTTCATAATTTTCACTTCCAAATTCTTTTATGATATATGTTTTTCCAACTTGTCTTGCCCCTCTTAATATTAAAGGCTTTCTATCTTTATCGTTTTTCCATTTTATTAATTCTTGCATTATTTTTCTATACATATAATCATCTCCTATTTATAGTATAACATATTTTTATAGAATTTACACGTTTTTTGCATTATTTTTTTAATTTATTGCACATATTTTGCAATATTTTTTATTATTTTTACACATTTTTTTGCATTTTTTTAAACTTTTTTACACATTTTTTACAAATCACTAACACTATTTATATTACCGTGCACACGCTCAAACATTTGGATGGGGACCATGGGTAAAAGCACTACCAGCAACAGTAGAAACAGTACCTACAAAAGATACAGCAAACAAAGATTATGCAGGTACAATGGGACTATATAAGAGATT
>CANQRI010000017.1 GCA_947626235.1 uncultured Clostridia bacterium
ATTTTATTTTAAGTAAAACAAGTTTTACAAAATAAAATTTTTACAATCTATAATTTGTTGGTCCCCACAAAATGTTATTAAAAAAATAATATATTAATATTTTGCTCTAATTACATTATTCATCAAAATTATAATATTTTGTGCCTAACATTTTATCAGGCAAATATTGTTGTTCCACATAATGCCCTGGATAATCATGTGGATATTTATATCCATTTCCATAACCAAACTGCTCCATTCCTTCTGCTGGAGCATTTCTTATATGCATTGGTATTTCACCTGTATCCTTATTTTTTACATCTTCCAAAGCCTTATTTATGGCCACATATGAAGCATTAGATTTTGGCGAAGTAGCAACATACACAGCCGCTTCCGCTAATATTATTCTTGCTTCTGGCATTCCAATTACATGCACTGCTTGCATTGCACTATTGGCTACAACAAGTGCATTGGGATTTGCCATACCTACATCTTCTGAAGCTGCAATTACAATTCTTCTGGCTAGAAAAACTGGGTCTTCTCCACCTTCTATTGCCCTTGCTAAATAAAATATTGCTGCATCTGGGTCGCTTCCCCTCATAGATTTTATAAATGCACTTATATTATCATAATGGCTATCACCATTTTTATCAAATATTGCTTTTCTTGACTGAACACTATCTGCTGCAATTTGTGGAGTTATTTCTATATAACCATCTTTACCCATTTTAGTGGTTAGTACCGCTACCTCTAGCCCATTTAATGCTGTTCTTACATCTCCGTTTGAAACCTCTGCTATTTTTCTTAAAGTTTCATCTTCTATTTTTATTTTGTAACTTCCAAGCCCCTCTTCTGCTACCAAAGATTTTTTTAGTATTTCATATATGTTATCTATACTTAATGGCTCTAATTTTACTACCATTGACCTTGATATTAAAGCCTTATTTACTTCAAAATATGGATTTTCTGTAGTTGCACCTATTAATATTACTGTACCATTTTCAACATAAGGAAGTAATGCATCTTGTTGCAATTTGTTAAACCTGTGAATTTCATCTATGAATAATATACATCTTCCAGATGGATTCATAAGCATATTTTGTGCATCTGCTATAGCAGCTTTTATATCACCTATTCCAGCTGTTACAGCATTTATTCTTGTAAATTTATATTTTGTTGTATTACTTATTACTTTTGCTAAAGATGTTTTTCCACAGCCAGGAGGTCCCCATAAAATAATGCTTGAAAGCCTATCTGCCTTTATAGTTCTATACAATATTTTATCTTTTCCTAAAATATGCTCTTGACCAACATAATCTTCTAATGTTTTTGGTTTCATTCTATACGCTAATGGCTTACTTAAATCCATTTACTATCACCTTAATCTTTCATTGCTATTATCTTTTCGTTTTCATTTTAAACATTATATTTAATTACTATATTCATTAAACCTAATTTCTTAAATTACTATTGCCTTGCTAAATTTGAAAGCCCTTTTCTTATTATATCTTCTACACTTAAATTTTGCTTATCTACCTTTTCTAATGCTGTTGCAATTTCTTTTCTGCTATAACCCAATACTTGAAGTGCAGATACTGCTTCACTTACCTTTTCATCATCTACTATATTTTCTTTTAATTCTACATTTTCGTTATTCTTTATCTCTGCATTCTTTAGTTTATCTTTCAATTCTAAAATTAACCTTTGAGCAGTTTTTGCTCCAATTCCTGGAAGAGCTTTTAATTTTAAAATATCATCTGTAATTACAGCTAAAGCAAAACTTGATGGAGATATATTCGCTAATATTGCTAAAGCAGATTTTGCTCCAACTCCACTTACAGTTATTAATAATTCAAACATTCTTAATTCTTCATCTGAATTAAACCCAAATAAGCTTATTTCATCTTCTTGAGATCTAATTCTTAAATATGTATATACTTTTACATTTTCTCCTATTTCCCCTAATTTTTCTATTGATGGTTCAGACATAAAAATTTTATAACCTATTCCATTTGCCTCTACAACAACATAGCCTGTTGTTTTTACTTCCAATGTTCCTTTTATATATGTAAACATATTCTTTCTCCTTTTCTTTTTAAGATAGTCATATTTTATCATATTTTCTATTTTTTTCAAGTGTTTTTGCAAAATTTTGTTTGTTTTTACTAATATTAATAGTGAGGTCTGTACCTCACTATTTTTAACATATTTTATATGCTTTTTTACTTTCGACCTATTATTCTTCCCACAACATAAACAATATCTGTTGAATGTCTTTTAGCAATACCTTTTCCTAACGCTTTACCACTAACTGTAAGAGATGCAACAATAGCACTTATTAAAAATTGTATATTAAATTCTATTGCAAAAGTTTGAGTAATTTTTAAACTTATTAATGCAGCTATGGCACCACTTAATACGCCACAAATATCTCCTATAACATCTGCACATATATTGGCAACTCTTGACGAATTTCTTATTAATTTAATAGAAGTTTTTGAGCCCTTTGCCTTTTTAGTAGCTTTAGCATGAAATTCATTTTCATCTGCTACAGTTACAGCAACCCCTATTATGTCAAAAAATATACCTATAAATATAGTTAAAATTAAAATTAATACAGCTGGAAATATAGATAAGTTTGATATTGCATTTGTTGAAATAAACGAAAATATTATAGATAAAATAAAAGTAGTTATAAATACTATTATAAACCACTTAATTTCCGAGTTATCTTTGTTATCTTTTTTGCTTGTGTCTTTCATTTGCATTTAGTATGTATAAAACATACTACCTCCTTTTTATTTATAACATTATTTTTATTACATTTTACATTGTTAATGAATAAAATAGTTTAGATGGTGAAGTCTAAGTAAATTTTGTGGTTTAGGTCTAGTCGAATTTCTCTATTTTCTACTAAATATTGCTATTTAGCTGTTTCCATTTAAAGAAAATACCTATCAAAAATAGATACTAGATTGCCACTTAATTCCACACCTTAATCCATAGACTTCTATGCTCTATAACAATATGAGCAAACATTCTAGAAGTTTTCCTTTATATATTGTTACCCATTAATAGTCCTTTTTGCAACGGTAATTTCATATTGATAAAATTTTAAAATTTGGCCAAACTTTAAAACTTTATTATTAATAATCCCAATACCCTCACTCAAGACAGGCTACTCTATGTATTTTGTGTCTTGGCACTCAACATAGGTTTATACTTAAACTCTTGTTTAAAAGTTTCATTAAACTTTAAGTTTAAGCCTCCGCGAAACAAGGGTGCTTAATATATGCCATTATACAATTCCCTCACTTCTTACTTCCTGGATACACACAAAATTGGCATTTCGCGCACAAACAAGAAACTTCACCGATGTGCCCTTTAGTGGATTTTTAGCCCCACCCTCTTAATGGACAATATAACTAGAATAATGCACCATCAGTTATATTATACCATAACATGAAATTTTTTCAAGTCTATTTTCCAAAAAGTCTTGAAATTAGAGCAAAAGTATGATAATATTATAAATAGTCAATTTTATTATACTTATAGGAGGTGTAAATAATATGGCTAAATGTGAAATTTGCGAAAAAACACTATCTCATGGAAATAAAATTAGTATTGCGCGTTCACACGTTAGTAGAAGAGCTACTAGAACTTTCAAACCAAATTTAAGAACTGTAAAAGCAATAGTTGATGGTCAACCAAAAAGAATATCTGTATGTTCTAAATGCTTACGTTCTGGTAAAGTTACAAGAGCTTAATCTACAACTCAAAAAGTTTATAAACTTATAACCTGTACAATTTATAAAATGTGCAACTTATAAGGTTTATAAAACATAAATCGAACTATAAAATATGGTGCATCATATTTTATATAAATACGACTTTAATTTCTTAAGAAATAGTAAAAAAAGCCAATTAGATTTTATCTAATTGGCTTTAAACTATTAGGGACGGGGTTAAATAGTTTAGCAAAAAAAGTATATATACTATTTTCAAAACAATAATATTATATTTTTCGAAGTGATTCGTGGGGACCTTTTTAGAAAATGTTATGAGCGGTGAGCGAATTACATTTTCTTAAATGGGGCAACGAAGAAAAATATAATATTATTGTTTTGAAATATGAGATAAATTTGCTAAACTATTTAACCCCGTCCCTAATAGTTTACTTTATTCCAAAAATTAACTTTACTATTCCCCTCAAAAATTTAGGAACTTTTTTTACAACTATTGTCATATTCTCCACTCTCCTTTAATTTTTCATTAGAAAGCTTGCAATTCATAAAATAATTAAAAATATGTATGTAATTTTTCAATTATCAATTAGCAAAATAACCATGCTAATCCTAGCGATAGAATTGCTGCTCCTATCAAAAATAACCAACCTGTTACTGGAAGTAATAATACTAGCAATACCCCTAAACCTAAACCTATTAAACATACACCTATTGTCTTTTTTAGTGCACAAAACATAATATATTACCTCCTTTTATTTATATTATATTGAAATTAAAAAAGATGGTGACAATTTGCCCCACCTTTTTATAATTTTTATAATTCATAATTTATATAATTCTATTCTTTTACTTCTGTTGCTACTTCTTCTTTTTCTGCTTTTTCATTATTTTTATCTTTTTTATTAACAATATTAGTTAATACTAAACCTGTTCCTATTACTTCTACTATTAACTCTATTACTAATCCTACTCCAAATGGTATTAAACCTAAAGCCCAAATTATAGCTACTAATAATAGTGATATTAAAGTATATTTAATTTTTCCTTGTATTTTAAATTTATTTGTTATCATTCTAGATATTGTCATTGCAAATATTGCCTTTGATATACAAACTATTAAGCCAAATGTTACTAGTAATGTAAATAATATTGACATACCTAAAACTGAAACTAATAATATCATTGAAATAAATGCTAATATAACAAATGCTAATACACCTACTCCAAAAGATATTGCCATCTTCTTTCCTGTTGTATTAGATAATTTTTCTGTAAATTTAGGTGCTAACCATAATGCTAATAATATTATAATTAATGCATAAATTAATTCTCTAACTAAACTTCCTATATATGATAGAATACTGCTGTGTGTGCTTTTAATAGCTCCAGATATATCTTTATTATATGTTACTTGACCTGTAACTACGCCTTGTGGAACATCTATTAATTCAGGAGATGAATAATCTAAATTTCCACTAATTACCGCACCTACATCTTCTTTGAAGTTTATTTTATTTACTGTTAAATATACATTTCTCTTTACTAAACCTTCTAAATTAACAACATCAGCTGCACCCTTAAAATCTCTATATATGTAACCATTTTCTCCTATAGTGATTTTATTAGCACATGCATATAAGTCATATACAACGCCATTTACTTCTATTTCGTTTGCTATTGCAAATATTCCACTATATACATATCCATCATTTATAACTAATTTATTTGCTATAACAAATAAATCTCCACCAATTTCACCTGTTACTGTAACTGTATTACCAACAACAAATGCATTTCCATCTACTATTTTATTTATTTCTATGTCATTATTAAATATATATGCATCTTCATTTATCCAATCACTTGTATCTGCCTCATCTAACTCATTTTGATTTTCACTTTCTGTTCCATCTTCTACATCCCCATTTGTAATTGCATTTAATTCATTAGCTACTTTTTGTTCATTATCCTCTAACTGTTCTTGAGCCTCTTGTATATCAGGATTTTCTGAAATCGGCATAACTTCGTCAGTTGCAAAACTTACTCCTGAAATTAATAATATTAAGACAACTAAAATTATTGAAATTATCTTTTTTAACTTGATTTTTAACATAAAAAAACCTCCTTGCTTAAACTATGCATTAAGTATATTCTTTTAGCTTTTTTTTGTCAAGATTTTAACCGGAGTTTTTCTATTTTGCATTTAATATTTCATTTTTACTTTTTCATAATTAGATTTAAATTTTTATTTTCGTAATTTTTTTATTTTACTGGATTTACTTAATTTTTTTCTCTTCGTTCATAGCAAAATATGCACAATCACTATTAGGTGTTGCTTTTTGTTGATTTTTTATATTTTCAAAACAACATTTGCCATCTTTTTGATATATACAATTTGCAGAACAATTTATATTAGTCAAGAAAATCACCTCTTAACAAAATATTATAATAAATTTTTCTAAAATTATACTTTTTTATTATGAGTTTTACAATATTTTTTTACACTACACTCTTCACATTTTGGGTTTCTTGCCTCACATACGTTTCTGCCATGCCATATAAGCACATGATTAACATCTTTATAATATTCTTTGGGAATAAGTTTTAGTAAATCTTGTTCTATTTTTTCTGGTTCACTTTCTTTTGACAAGCCTAATCTATTTGAAATTCTTTTGCAATGTGTATCTACTGCAATTCCTTGAGGATTTCCAAACGCTTCAAGCATTACAACATTTGCTGTTTTTCTTCCTACTCCTGGAAGCTCCATTAATTCTTCCATTGTTTCTGGTACTTTATCATTATATTTTTCGTGAATTATTTTACATGCATTTTTAATATTTTTTGCTTTGTTTTTATAAAAACCACATGGATGTATAAGTTCTTCCAACTCTTTTATATCTATTTTTACAAATTGTTCTGGCGTAGAACATTTCTTTAAAATAGATGGCATTGTTTTATTTACTCTTTCGTCTGTGCACTGTGCTGATAATATTACCGCTATTAATAATTCGAATGGCGTATTAAAATTTAAACTACATTTTGCATCTTTATATGTATTATTTAAAATTTTTATTACTTCTACTGCTTCGTCTTTTTTCAATATTATTCCCCCAAAACTTTTACTAATATTTTTATATTTCTTATAATATTTTTATATTGCAATTATTTTAAACTTGAAATTGCTTTTTTATAATCTCCAGATTTTATAATATAAGTTCCTGCCACTAATATATTAGCACCTGCATCTGTACATTCCTTGCCTGTTTTATCGTTGATACCACCATCTACTTCTATATCTACTTCAAAGCCATTTTCATAATTAAATATATTCAAATTACTTATTTTTTCTATTGTACTTTCTATAAATTCTTGTCCGCCCTTTCCTGGTTCTACAGACATAACAATTACTTTATGTATGTATGGTAAATACTCATAAATATCTTCTATAGGCGTATTAGGACTAATAGCTATTCCAACTTTTACATTACTTTCTTTTACAAGATTTATAAATTTCATAATTTCCTTTTTATTTTTACAAGCCTCTATATGAAATGTTATACAATATGGATCTAATGCTAAATAGCTCTTAATGTAACTTTCTACATCTTCTACCATTAAATGTATGTCCAATGGTAAATTTGTTACTTGCTTCACATATTCTGCATATTCATTCATTTTTTCTGTAGTATTATCCTCTACAAATTTTCCATCCATAACATCTATTTGTATATAGTCTGTTCCTGCTACTTCCAAATTATATAAAGTTTTTATAACTTCTTCCTTTTTAACATTTAATAAAGATGTTGCTACCTCTACCATTTATATTTCTCCTTTTCCTTTAAATCTTCCCATATTTTACAATACCTATCATACCTTGCCTTTGAAATTTTTCCTTGCTCTACTGCCATTTTTACTCCACAGTTTTCTTCTTTTATATGGGTGCACCCTATAAACTCGCATTTTTCTATATATTGCTTAAATTCTATAAAGTATTTATCTAAATTTGTACTTTCTATTTCTGAAATATCAAATACTGAAAAACCTGGTGTGTCTGCTATATACTCATTCTCATCTAATTTGTATAAAGTTATGTTTGTTGTTGTATTTTTTCCTCTTTTAATTTTTTGACTAATTAGGCCTTCTTCTGTTACATTTTTTTCAAATATCGCATTTATAAGCGTTGACTTACCAACTCCAGAATTTCCAGAAAATGCCGTTATATTATTTTTTAAAATTTTTCTTACTTCATCTATTCCTTTTTTATTGTTTGCTATAGTTTCTATAACTGTATAGCCTGCATTTTTATATGTTTGTATAATTTCATTTTTCTCACTATTTTCCAAATCTACTTTGTTTATACATATAACTGGCTTTATATGTATATATTCTGCATACGCAAGTTGTTTATCTAATAATAATAAATCTGGCTTTGGCATTTTTAGTGAAATTACATATATTATTTGCGTTAAATTTGCTATTTTAGGCCTTTTTAAACACATAGTTCTTGGGAGTAGTATATTTACTACTCCCTTTTTATTTACACTATCTATTATTTCTATTTGTACTTTATCTCCTACCATTAAGCCTTCTTCTTGTTTTAACTTTCCTCTTGCATTACATTCATATATTCCGCTTTTAGTTTCTATATAGTACAAATTTGCAATGTTTCCTATGACTATTCCCTGCTCCAAATTACACCTCTTTAATTGAATTTTATTCTGCAGTCCATGTAGCATTTTCCATATTTAAATTCATATTTGTTTGAGCTTTTAATACTTCAGATTCTCCTGATTTTTTAATATACACTTTTACTGTAACTGTTCCTATTCCTTTTACTTTTACCTCTAACTTTTCATTGTCTGAAGCTACACTTTCATCATAAACTGTATCTTCTCCTACAGTTACCCTTACACTAACTTTTGATGCTGGAAGCACTTCTCCTTCTTCATCTTTTTCTTCAACATAAGGTACAAGTTTTTTTAGATTAATATTTACTGTTCCTGTTTTTATTTCTTCTATTTTGTTTACTGTTATAACTATTGTAGTACCTTCTTCTACTACTTGACCAACAGTTATACTTTGCTCTAAAACTTCTCCATTGTTTTTAGTTTTATCCTCTTTTGTTGCAACTTCTACTTTTAATTTAGAATTCTTTAATTCATTTATAGCTTCATCTTGCGTTTTTCCTATTACATAAGGAACTGAAATTTTTGCAAGACCATTTCCGATGCTTACATGTAATACTATGGTTGTACCTATTTGTACTTCAGTTTCTTCTAATGTTTCTTGGGCTGTTACAATTCCTTCTTCAACTGTATTGCTCTTTTCATCTAATTTATCTGCCTTCAATTTATACTTTTCAAGTTCTCTTACTGCATCTTCATATTTCATTCCTGAAACTTTTGGAACTTTAACCTTTTCTACTCCCTTGCTTATTACAAGTTCAATTTTTGTATTTTCCTTTACTGTATAGTTTCTTTTAAATGCTGGATTTTGTGAAACTACTTTTCCTATATCATCATCACTACTACTGAATTCTTCTCCCACTATTTCATATTCAAATTTTGTATCTTTTAAAGCGTCTATTACTTGTTGTTCAGTTTTTCCAACTAGCTCTGGTATTTGTACATTTTTTATAGATGTAGCATTTATTATAATTGTTGCTACTATTGTTGTTACAACAAACACTAAAATAAATGCAAAAACTATTAATGCAATTTTTACTTTTGGATGAGCTTTAAAATATTTCTTTAACTTTCCTTCTTTTTTTCCTTTTTCATTTTTGTTTAGCATATCATCTGTAACAGTATTCATTTTTTGCGTTTGAGTTGTATCCACTGTATTTTCTTTTACAAATTCTCCTTCAGGATTTTTAACTGCCATGCTTAAATCTTTTAACATTTCTGTAGCTGATTGATATCTTAAAGTAGGCTCTTTTTGCATTGCCTTCATTATAATTTGATTAACTGCTAAAGGAATACTTGGATTTAACCTCATTGGCTCCATAGGTTTTTCTTGCATGTGTTTTAGTGCTATCGAAACTGGTGTATCGGCATCAAATGGTACTTTACCAGTTAACATTTCATACATAACAACACCTAATGAATACAAGTCTGATTTTGCATCAGTGTAACCACCTCTAGCATGCTCTGGTGAAAAGTAATGTACAGAACCAATTGTTGTTCCAAATGCTGTAATTGTTGAATTTGACACTGCTTTTGCAATTCCAAAATCAGTTACTTTTGCAATTCCATCTTCTGTAATTATAATATTGTGTGGTTTTATATCTCTATGTACAATATTATTTTTATGTGCTGCCTCTAATGCTGATGCTATTTGAATTGCAATATTTACTGACCATTTCCATGGTAAGCTTCCTTCTTCTGATATTATTTCTTTTAATGTTTTTCCTTGTATAAGTTCCATTACTATATAATAAATATTGTCTTCATGACCTACATCATATACAGAAACTATATTAGGGTGTGCAAGCCCTGCTGCAGATTGAGCTTCTATGTTAAATCTTTTTATAAATTCTTCATCTGTTGTAAATTCATCTTTTAATACTTTTACAGCAACAAACCTGTTTAACACATGGCATTTTGCTTTATATACTGTTGCCATACCACCGATTGCCTATTTTTTGTAAAATTTCGTATCTCCCACCTATAAATCTTCCTTCTAAATTCATGGCTTTATTCTCTCCCTTGCTTAATTTATAAATTACAATTATATTGTTTATACATAATCTATTTTATAACTATTACAGTTACATTATCATATCCTCCAGCACTATTGGCCTTTTTTACCAGTTCATTTGCAACTGTTTTCGAATATTGTTTTACAATTCTATATATTTCGCTATCACTTACCATATTTGTAAGCCCATCTGAACAAATAAGTATAACGTCATCTTTGATAAAACCTTTAACTGTTACATCTGGCTCTACAAAAGCCGAACAACCTAAAGCCTTTGTAAGCATATTCTTTTTAGGATGATGTTCTGCTTCTTCTTGTGAAATAGTTCCATCTTTAACTAATTTTTGAACATAACTATGGTCTGTAGTAAGCTTTCGAATAAATTCTTTACGAATTCTATAAATTCTACTATCTCCTAAATGTCCTATATATACTTTATTATTATATATTAAGCATACTTCTATAGTAGTACCCATTCCTTCTAATTCCGGACTTTCTTTTGACTTTTCGTATACTACCATATTTGCATATTCTATTGCACTTTTTATTAACTTTAAAATTTCTTCTTTGTCATATGAAACCTTTGCAAAATTACTTTCTATATAGCTTTTTACTGTTGTTGTTGCAAGTTTGCTTGCTACTTCTCCACCATTATATCCGCCCATTCCATCAGCTAAAATATATAATTTTAAATCATCTTTAGGTGAAGATACATAGTAGTAATCTTGGTTCATGTCTCTAACTTTACCTATATCAGTCTTGACAAAAACTTCCATTATTTCCTCCATCTACTCTTTTAAATTCTTTCTTCTTAATTGCCCACACGCTGCATCTATATCAGAACCTAATTCTCTTCTTATTGTTGCTACAATTCCATGTTCATTTAGGTAATCCCTAAATTTTATGATATTTTCATTTGTGCTTTTTGTATATTCTCCATTTTCAATTTTATTAATTGGTATTAAATTTACATGGCACAACATACCTTTCAATAATTTTACTAGTTGCTTTGCATCGTCTAAATTATCATTATTATCTTTTGCTAAAGCATATTCAAAAGAAATTCGTCTATTTGTAATTTTTATATAATCTTTACATGCTTGTAATAGTTCTTCTATGTGATATGCATCATTTACTGGCATCATACTGCTTCTTTTTTCGTTATTTGTAGCATGCAATGAAATTGATAATGTGCATTGTATATTTTCGTTTGCTAAATCATATATTTTAGGAACAATTCCACTTGTTGATAAACTAATATGCCTTGCACCTATGTTTAAACCTTTTGGATTATTTATTATTCTTATTGCATTTATTACATTATCGTAGTTATCTAATGGCTCTCCTATTCCCATAAATACAATGTTTGAAATTCTTTCGCCTATATCTTGTTCTACTGCAAGCACTTGCTCTACTATTTCTCCTGAAGTTAAATTCCTTATAAATTTTATTCCCGTTGAAGCACAGAACTTACAGCCCATTTTACAGCCTATTTGTGATGATACACAAATTGTTTTTCCATGATGATATTGCATTAAAACCGTTTCTATTGCATTTCCATCTAATACATCAAATAAATACTTTTTTGTGCCATCTGAAGATTCTTGCTTTTTTAATATATTAAAATTACACATAGTATAATTTTCTTTTAGCTTATTTCGAAGTTCAATAGAAAGATTTGTCATTTCATCAAAATCTTTGACTTTTGCTTCATATAGCCATTTAAAAATTTGCTCTGCCCTAAATGGCTTTTCCCCTATTAAATTAAGTTCTTTTTTTAATTCTTGTAAATCATAGTCTTTTATATTTTTCATATTTTTCTTTCTCTTATCTATTTTCTTTTTTATATCACACTTTATTTATTTTTTCAACTAAGTTATTTTAGTATTTTAATGTTTTTTAATGACCTTGCTCACTTACTCTTTTACTTTTAAATTCTGCAAGTCTATTTTCATAAGCCTCCATAATAGTTTCCTCAAATTCCAATTTTGGATTTTCTACTCCAATTAATTTCATTAAATATTTTGTAAATAATGGATTGATTATTAAAAATGGACCTGTTAAATATGTTCCTATAAAGTTATTTTTTCTTATACCTTCTAATTTAGTTTCTTTATTAAGCCCAATTCCTTTTTGTACATTTAAAAAGTATTTATTTTCATTATTGCCATAAGAAAAACTAAATAATGACTTAAATCCTACTATTTCCATATCTTCAAGTTTTCCTAATACCATTCCATTATATCTATGCATCATATCTCTTTTAGCATATATATCAAAAATACCTAAAGCATCTATTTTGCTTCCATCTTCATTTTCTATATATTTTCCCAAAATTTCAAAACTATTGCCTGTAAATAAAAATACAGTATTATTATTAATTAATTCTTCAATTCTTTCTTTATATGGTAATAACTTTTTTATAACTTTTTCTTGAGTTCTCTCTTTCATAGAGCCTAAATATATTAAATTCATATCTTCTTTTACAAATTTAGGTTCCTCATCTATTGCAGTTTCAATGAATTCTGCTTCAGGTATACATTTTTTTAAATATACCATATTCTGTATGTCACCATACAAGTTACAAGATTCTGGAAATAACACCTCTATTTTCATTTAAATTACATTCCTTTCTTGTTTTGCTTAATTTTTATTCTAATTTTTTTCTTCACTCTGCATAATTTTTTCTTTAATTTTTGCTTTTACTTTTTCTGCAGTAGGTACAGTATATACATCATATAATATAAAAATATTATCTACTTTTTCTAAATCCAAATGGTCCACTGCATCAACTTCATATCTTTCACATTTTATTCTTTCTTGTGGTACACCTGCAATTAATAGCCTTAAGCAATGATCTTTTGCTCTGGCTCCACCAACAATAATTTGCTCTATGCTATCATCATTTAGCAATTCATAATCTGTGTCATATATCCATGATATATTTTCTGTAGAATCTTTAACGTCAAAAAAGTCATCTAAATTAAGCATTACAGCTTTTTTCCCTTCAGCATGCTTTATGTAGTCAAAAGTTCTTGAACATGCTATTGCATTTTGACCTTTTGCTAAATACATTATTAATTTTTTGTCTTTTACTTTTTCTTCTGAATACCTTGTTTCTACTATTTTAAAATCATTAAATATTTCTATGATTTTTTGCGTTTCTATTCCCAATTCTGTAAGGGCTGCTATTGTAGCTACCATGTTATATATGTTTATAATATTATCACTTATTAATTTATATTTATTAGTACCATTTTTAGTTTTTATATCTATTGTTTTATTTTCAAAATCTATATTTGTTCCTAAATAATCACTTTCTGGTGACTTAAAAGAACAGTTTGGGCAATATGCCTTTCCTATATGATGATAACGCATATATTCGTATTTTAATTTAGTATCACACACTGGGCATGTCCTAATATCTCTTAATATATTAGTCGTTTCTTCTACATCTGTATCTAATTTATCTATTCCGAAATATACTTTTTCCTTATTTTCTGGACCTATGCTACAACAAATTAAGTCATCTGCATTTAATATTAATTTTGATTCCTTTGGAATAGCTGAATTTATTATATCTATAATAAAATCTGTATGTGCATTTCTTTTTATTGAATCTCTAAAAATATTTGTACACAATACATAATTAGGCTTCAAATATGGATAGATTTTCTTTGAACTTCTTTCGTCTACTTCAAGTACTGCAATTTGTTTTTTAGTTTTTCCCATAAAAGTTGCCCCATTTAATAAGCTACTTGCAATTCCTGAATTTACATTTGAACCAATTCTATTATTTAATGTAGTATAGCCACATTTTTCTAAAGCATCTATTATCATATTGCTTACTGTTGTTTTTCCATTTGTTCCTGTAATAGCAATTATTTTTTCTGGTTTTTCTATTATTCCCATAAAATCTGGACAAATTTTAAGTGCAATTTTTCCTGGTAAAAAAGATGCATTTCTTCTTAATAATTTTAATAAACCTGCAACTATTTTTGCTACCCATAATGCAATATAAAATCTAAATGTTTTTTTCATATTGGTACTTCTCCCTTTTATTTTAATAATTATTTTTAATAAAGTTTTATTATACTATAATTTTTTATTTATTAATCTATTTTTATTTGCTATTTTTTAGAACCTTCATTGTAGCTCTTTTTATAATTTCTAAACCTTTTAATAGCAAT
Source organism: uncultured Clostridia bacterium (assembly GCA_947626235.1). Classification (GTDB taxonomy): domain Bacteria; phylum Bacillota; class Clostridia; order TANB77; family CAG-508; genus UMGS1663. The sequence continues at coordinate 14,615 of CANQRI010000017.1, forward strand.
TCATCTGCAATAACAAGTGATGGCATTATTTTTAATACAGAATCTTCTCTTCCTGCAAGTTCAATAATTAAATTTTCCTTAAAGCATTCATCTAATACTTCTCTTGCCATCTTTCCATCTTTAAAATCTATTCCCCAAGTAAGGCCTATGCCTCTAATTTCCATGTTTTCTGCTAATAATGGCTTTATTTCTTTTTCTAAATACTCTTTTACAATTTTTTCTTTTTGCTTTACTTTACTTGGTATATCTTCATTAACTGTTATTTCTAATGCAGCAAGTGCTGCTACCATTGAAAGTTGGCAACCTCTAAATGTTCCATTATGCTCGCCTGGTTTAAATACATCTAAATCTCTCTTAAATAATGTTATTGCAAGTGGTAAACCATATCCGCCTATTGATTTTGACATACACACAATATCTGGCACTATATTTGCTCTTTCAAATGAGAAGAAAGTTCCACTTCTTGAACACCCAATTTGTATTTCATCACATATTAATAAAATATCATTTTCGTCGCAAAAAGCTCTTAAATCTTGTAAAAATTTCTCACTAAATACATAAATTCCGCCTTCTTGTTGAACTGTTTCTATTATTATGGCTGATGGCTTACCGTAACCTGAATGATCATCATTTAATATTTCTTTCATATATGCTATTGTATCAAAATTTCCACCCATAGAATATGGTGCTGGTATATGTACTGTATTATTAAGTGGTACCCCTGCTGCATTCCTTGCACTTTGTTCTGTTGTAAGAGATAACGCTCCCAAAGTCATTCCATGAAAAGCACCTGTAAAAGCCCAAATATCTGGTTTTCCTTTTAATTTTCTTGCAAGTTTTAATGCTAATTCTACTGCATTTGTTCCTGTTGGACCTGCAAATGCTATTTTATAATCTAACCCACGTGGTTGTAAAATTTTATTTTCAAAGTAATCTATAAATTTTTCTTTAGGTAATGCATACATATCTAAAGAATGAATAATTCCATCATTTTGTAAATAATCTATTAATTTTTCTTTTATATATTCAGGGTTATGACCATAGTTTAATGCTCCAGCTCCATCAAAAAAGTCTAAATATTCATTTCCATCTACATCTTTGTATATAGAATCTTTGGCTGAAACTAATTCTACAGGCCACTTTCTACAATATCCCCTTACATTAGATTCATATTTTTCAAATACTTCTTTTCCCATTTTGTACATCCTTTCAATTAATAAAATATCCTATTTTCTCCTATATTTTATCCTCTTTTTATATTTTTAGCAATACATTTTTCTATTTTTCTTGTATTTAATTTTTATGCTTATTTTACACTATAATTTGAGATATCCGCAACATGTTACTAAAGAGATAATATATTAATATTTTACTAGGTTCTCCAGATATAAAATTATAAAAAGGCAAATAATTGTTGTATATTTGCCTTTAAAACAAATAAGTTACATTTAATAACACATTATTTTTGTAACTTATTTTCTATTTTATACAAGAAATTTTCAATATTTGATAACCTCATTTCAAATACTTGATTTGTCATGTCATCAATTTGATTATATTCTTGCAACTTCATTAGTTTTTTCATGTTTACACCATGATTCTTTTGTAATAATTCTAATATGTTTTTTTCATCTTCTTTTATTTCGTTTATAGCTACTTGTATTTCTTCGATTTGGTTCTCCATTTTGCTCTTTTCATTTACTGACATAAAATCACCTCTTTCGAAATCTTATGTCAATAATTTTAACATCATATAAAATAATAGTCAATAGTTTTTACGAAATTTTGTTTGCAATTTATTAAACTGTTAAACTATTAGGGACGGGGTTAAATAGTTTAGCAAAAAAGTATATATACTATTTTCAAAACAACAATATTATATTTTTCGAAGTGATTCGTGGGGACCTTTTTAGAAAATGTTATGAGCAGTGAGCTAATTACATTTTCTTAAATGGGGCAACGAAGAAAAATATAATATTATTGTTTTGAAATATAAAATAAATTTGCTAAACTATTTAACCCCGTCCCTAATAGTTTAATCTACAATTTTAATATGGACCTCATCTAATTGCTCTTTTGCAACCTTGCTTGGGGCATTCATTAAAACATCTCTTGCCTTTTTATTCTTTGGAAATGCTATTACTTCTCTTAAATTATCTTCATTTTTTATAAGCATTATCATTCTATCTACGCCAGGAGCTGCACCTGCATGTGGTGGAGTTCCGTATTGGAATGCTTTATATAGTGCCCCAAATCTTGTTTCTACTTCTTTTTCATCATAACCTGCTATTTCAAAGGCCTTTACCATAAGTTCTGGGTCATGGTTTCTAACTGCTCCTGATGCCATTTCATATCCATTACATACAACATCATATTGATATGCAAGTATTTCTAGTGGGTCTTTGTTCATTAATGCTTCCATTCCACCTTGTGGCATAGAAAATGGGTTGTGATTGAAGTCTATTTTGCCTTCTTCTTCATTATATTCATACATTGGGAAATCTACTATAAAGCAGAATCTATATGTATTCTTTTCTAATAAATCTAAACGTTTTCCTAATTCTATTCTTACTAGTCCTGCTATTTTTTGAGTTTTTTCTAGCTCTTCATCTGCTATGAAAAATACACTATCTCCTGTTTTTACATTGAAGTTACTGAATAATTCGTTTTGTACTTGCTCGGTTATAAATTTTGAAATTCCTCCTATTGCACCTTCTTGTGTAAATTTAACCCATGCTAGTCCTTTGGCTCCTGCTTCTTCTACAGCAAATTCTGTCATATTATCAAAGAATTTTCTTCCTTGTTTCTCTCCATTTGGAACTACTATAGCTTTTATTACTTTACCTTTGAATGCATTAAATTCTGTATCTTTAAATACAGTTGTTACATCTTGAATTATAAGTGGATTTCTTAAGTCTGGCTTATCTATTCCGTATTTTTCCATTGCTTCTTTATATGGTATTTTTATAAATGGACCTTCATCTACTTTCCAATCTGTAAATTTTTTGAAAGTTGATGTAAATATTTCTTCTAATACTACAAATACATCTTCTTGTGTTGCAAAACTCATTTCAAAATCTAGTTGATAAAATTCACCTGGTGCTCTGTCTGCTCTAGGGTCTTCATCTCTAAAGCATGGTGCTATTTGGAAGTATTTATCAAAACCTGAAACCATAAGTAATTGCTTAAATTGTTGTGGCGCTTGTGGAAGTGCATAAAATTCACCCGGATGTAATCTACTTGGTACTAAAAAGTCCCTTGCTCCTTCTGGAGAAGAATTGGCTAAAATTGGAGTTTGAATTTCGCTAAATCCTAATTCATCCATTTTATCTCTTAAAGCTTTTAATATTTTTGAACGCAATAAAATATTGTTATGTATTTTATTATTTCTTAAATCTAAAAATCTATATTCCAAACGCAAGTCCTCTTTAACTGATGATATATCAACCTTTTCAGAGTTTACTTCAAATGGTAATACATTTTTACATTTTCCTAATATTTTTATTTCTTTTGCTTCTATTTCAATTTCTCCTGTAGGAATTTTAGTGTTTTTATTTGAACGTTCTAATACAGTTCCTTCTATTGAAATTACACATTCTGTTACTAAATTTTCAGAAATTTCAGCTAAATCTTTTTGATTTTCAGAAATAACAATTTGTGTTATTCCAAATTGATCTCTTAAATCTATAAATTTCATTGCCCCTAAATTTCTAATTCTTTGTACCCATCCTGCAAGCCTAACTGTTTCGCCTACATTTTTTATATTTAATTCTCCACATGTATGATTTCTGTATATGTTATCCATAAAAATACTTCCTTTCTTTTAGTACTACGCATAGATAATTTGTGTTATTTATCTTTCTATTTCTTCTTTTAGTTTTCTTTGTTTCATATAATTTAAAATTTTTTCTAAATCTTCTCTATCTTTTTCTGGCTTTACTCCTAACTCTAATCTTCTCTTTTTGAATTCTGCTATTTGTTCTAATGATTGTACCGGTATGTCGTCAACGTAATCTATTTTTACATCTTTCATTAAATATATATCTACATCATATTCTGGTATATTATATAATGGATATTGATATATTTCTTTATTAGATTTATCTATCATTTCATATCTATTTTTTAAATCTAAAAATTGTTCTTGCGTAACATATAAATCTAAATCACCTGTTTGTTATTTTATTCCATGAATTACTAAACTTCCTCCAGATAATATACAATAACTGCTTCCATTTAATTCTAATTTTTTTAGTTTTTCTAATAATTCTTGTTTATTCATTAATTTTTTCCTTTCCTTAATTAAAACTTAGCTGTAAGTTAAGTTAGCCATAACTTTATTACTAAAAATTTAAATTCATAATTTCCTTAAAATTATACATTCATAATTGCTAAAAGTCAACCATTATACTCCCAAATTATGCCTGTATTTTATATACTTTACAAGTTATTATCTTATAATATTTTTATAGACTCCATTCTTTCTCTTACCCACCCATCAAATAAATCTTCTATATCATTTAAAACATCTTTATTACCTGTTTGTATATACTTTTCTATATCATCTTTTAAGTAAATTATACAGCTCTTGTATGCATAAAATACTAGCATTTCATTTGATAATTCATAATCTATATTATTTTTTAATAAAATTTTGTTGATATTTATTATCTTTTCTCTAGAATTCATAAAAAACCAGCAATCTCTTTCTATCGGTGCAACTAATGCATCGTCCCAATCTATAAGATAATCTTGATAACTTCCTTTTATTATATTTACACATGCATCTCCATGTGTTATATATTTTTTTCCATCTTTATTAATTAATTTTTGAGCCTTTTTTAATATACCCATATCAACATTTATCTGATTTTTATGTTTTTTTAACAATTGACTTAACTTATCATTTTTACTATATTCTATATCAACCAATTCTTTAAGTTTTTCTAGTATAGATTCTATTTCAAAATTTTCTCTTAAAATCACATCATTATCGCCTATTTTATATACTTCTATTAAGTTTTTCAAAACTCTCTCATATGAAATATTGAAATCTATATTGCCATCTATAAAATCAAACAAACATAATATGCCATCATTAAATTCTATATATGATTGTCCATCTTTTGTTAGTAGAATTTTATTTATATTGGTAATACCTCTTTGTATCATATAATTTACAGCTACAGTACTATTTTTTAACCTTTCCTTATGACCTTGCATATAGGCTATTTTTGCAAATACTTTTCTACTTTCGCTTAAAAAAATAACCCATGTTTCTCCATCTACTCCTCTGCTTCCTGCTTCTATTTGCTGTATATTTAATCCATATTTCTTTTCTAATTCTGTTTTTAGTTTTAGTATATATTTATCATTTCTTGCTACATTATATTTCACTATTTTTATTCCTTTCAAAAATTTAAAACAGTATAACCATTAAGATTATACTGCTTTACTTGCTTTTTTCATATTTTATTTCATAGCCTGCTCTACGGCAACTGCAACAGAAACTGTACACCCAACCATTGGGTTATTACCCATTCCTATTAATCCCATCATTTCAACGTGAGCTGGAACTGATGAAGAACCTGCAAATTGAGCATCTGAATGCATTCTTCCCATAGTATCTGTCATACCATAAGATGCAGGACCTGCAGCCATATTATCTGGGTGAAGAGTTCTACCTGTTCCTCCACCTGATGCTACTGAAAAGTATTTTTTTCCTGCTTCTATTCTTTCTTTTTTGTATGTACCTGCTACTGGATGTTGGAATCTTGTAGGGTTTGTTGAGTTACCTGTTATAGAAACATCAACGTCTTCAAGCCACATTATAGCTACACCCTCTCTTACATCATTTGCTCCATAGCATCTTACTTTACTTCTTTCTCCATCTGAATATGGAATTTCTTCTACTATTTTAACTTTTCCTGTAAAGAAATCAAAATCTGTTTTTACATATGTAAATCCATTTATTCTTGATATTACTTGTGCTGCATCTTTTCCAAGTCC
>CANQRI010000018.1 GCA_947626235.1 uncultured Clostridia bacterium
GTTCGTAATAGGGGGACCTTTAGGAGATACTGGTTTAACTGGAAGAAAAATAATTGTAGATACTTATGGTGGTTATGCAAGGCATGGAGGAGGTGCTTTTTCTGGTAAAGATGCAAGTAAGGTAGACAGAAGTGCTGCATATATGTTAAGGCATATTGCTAAAAACCTTGTAGCAAATGGATATGCAAAAAAATGTGAAATACAAATAGCATATGGAATAGGCATGAAAGAGCCAATTTCAATTTGCATTAATACGTTTGGTACAAGCACTAAATCTGAAGAAGAATTAGTAAAATTAGTTAAAGAAAAGTTTGATTTAACTCCAGCTGGAATAATAGAATATTTAAAACTAAAAGAACCAATTTATACAAGAACTACAAATTATGGTCACTTTGGAAAAAGTGATTTACCATGGGAAAAAATAATAAAAATGTAATAAATAATATTTGCATAAAGTTAAGGAAATAATGTATTAAAAACGAGGAGAGAAGAATGGAACTTGTTAAAGTAGGTGAAAAAACATATTATATAAAAAATCCAACCAATATAGGAATATATAAGGTGGATAATGAAAATGTTTATTTAATAGATACTGGAAATGATAAAGAAGCAGGTAAAAAAATATTGAAAATAATAAATGAGCAAGGCTGGAAAGTAAAAGGAATAATATCTACTCATTCTAATGCAGACCATATTGGGGGAAATAAGGTAATTCAAGAAAGAACAAATTGTGAAATACTGGCATTGGGAATAGAAAAGTGTATTACAGAATTTCCAATTTTAGAGCCATCATTCCTTTATGGAGGCTATCCATTTAAAGATTTACAAAATAAATTTTTATTAGCAAAAGAGTCAAAGGTAATGGATATACAAAACAATTTACCAGAAGGTTTAGAGTATTTTACAGTAAGAGGTCATTTTTTTGATATGATAGCAATAAAAACTTCTGATAATGTATATTTTTTAGGAGATTCTCTATTTAGTGAAGAAACTATTCAGAAATATCATTTATTTTTTATATATGATGTAAGAGAATATTTAAATACATTGGAACAATTGAAAAACTTGCAAGGAGCATTATATATTCCATCACATTGTGAGGCAACTACAAATATTACGAAATTAATTGAGCTAAATAAAAATAAAATAGAGGAAATTTGCAATAAAATATTAGATTATTGTAAAAATGAAGTTACATTTGAGCAAATTTTGAAATATATTTTTGATGAGTATAATTTAACAATGAATACAAATCAATATGTTTTAATAGGAAGTACAATAAAATCATATTTATCATATTTATGTGATGACAATAAAATAAAGTATGAATTTAAAGAAAATAAAATGTTATGGCAAACAATATAAAAAACGAAAGACCACTAAGTTCAGTGGTCCTTCATTTTATTACTGATTAGATTAAATACTTCATTTGCTACATCTTCTTTAGAAGAATATGATGTGTCTAACACATGGAAAGGAACATCAATTCGATTTATAAAAGAATCTATAATTTGATTTTGTTCTTCTACAAATTTATGAGTAACTAAATGTCCTTCTCCACCTTTACGTGCAATAGAAACATCTGGTGAAACCTTGAAAACTACTAATAAATCTGGTGATAATAAATGCTTTAAAGATTCTATAAAACTTATAAGTGCATCGCAATCATCACTTATTTCGGGCTGCCTTTTCTTAAGGTGTTCTGTAAAAAGTATACCGTCAATTAGACCTCGGTCAATTAAAATTAAGTCATATCCTGCATATTTATTTGTAAGTATTTCGTTAATTGTAATTAACCGCATGGATAAATGAGGTACATAAGGACCATCCCAAGAGTCGAACTTAACTATTTCGGCTGATTCCCGAATATAATGAACTTTTAAGTTTAAATTCTGGAATTGCTCTAAAAGAGTTTTCACACATGTAGTTTTGCCAGCTTCTGCAACACCTGTAAATTCTACCATAAAAGGATTAGTTGTATTTGACATGAGAAATACCTCCTTTTAACAACGCCAACAAGTTACATGAGCAGAATATAGCATACAGAAATTTAAAAGTCAATAGTAAATTTTACATAAAATATTGAAAAATTAAAAGCATAATGATATAATGCAAAATATAAAAAATAGCACTTAGTAAGAATAAAAGTGAAAGGAAATGGATTTTGAATGAAAAAAATCGAATTTAATCAAGAAAATGTATCTAAAGATGAAGTAGACAAAATAGTTAGAAAGGTAAGAGGAGTAGTAATTAATGAAAAAGGTCAATGCCTTTGCTCAAATTATGCACAAATATATATGCTTATAGGCGGAAAAATTGAAGAAGGAGAAACAGAAAAACAAACATTAAAAAGGGAATTAGAAGAAGAAAGTGGAATATTATTAACTGAAGATGAACTAAATATGGCAACTCCATTTTTAAGAATACAAAGTTTTGACAAAAATTATTTTGATAGAGCAGAACAGAGAAACTTGACAAGGCTTACAGAAACAACGTTTTATGAAGTTCATACAAAATCTGATATAAATATAGAGAATATGCATTTAACTGCTAGTGAAAAGGAAAAAGAATATAAATGTGCATTTATGAATTTATCAGTAATACCATATTTAGTACAAACAAATATATCTAACAATCCAAAAAAACCACAATTTGACAGAGAAATATTAACTACTTTGAGAGAATATGCAAACTATAAATCACAAGAAAGGGAAATAGGAGAAAAATAAGTAATAAACAAAAGGAAAGTAAATATAAAAATTAAAGGAGGAAAATTTTATGTGGGTAATACTTGTAATAATATTAGTAATTTTATTTGCTTCAATTAGGCAAATCAATGAGTATGAAAGAGGAATTTTGTTCTTATGTGGTAAATTCAAAAAAATTTTAAATCCAGGGTGGCATATTATTTTACCGATATTCTTTTCATATAAAAAAGTAGATATAAGAACAAAAACAGTAGATGTTCCAGAGCAAGAAGCTATTACAAAAGACAATGTTTCAATAAAAATAAATGCAGTTTTATATTATAAAATTTTTGATGCATCAAAATCAGTTTTAGCAGTTCAAAATTTTAATTATGCAGTAAGTCAGTTAGCTCAAACAACAATGAGAAATATAGTTGGTTCAGTATCATTAGATGAATTATTATCAGAAAGAGAAAAATTAAGTGTTGAAATTTGTAAAATAGTCGACAAAGAAACAGATCCATGGGGAATTAAAGTAGAAAATGTAGAATTAAAAGATGTAGCTTTACCAGAAGAAATGAAGAGAGTTATTGCAAAAGTTGCAGAAGCAGAAAGAGAAAAACAAGCAGTTATAACAAAAGCAGCAGGAGAAGTGGAAGCATCTAACAATTTAGCAGATGCTGCAAAAATTTTAAGTTCAGCTCCAGGTGCTTTGCATTTAAGAACTTTATCAACTCTTAATGATTTAAGTAGTGACCAATCTAATACAATAATATTTGCTGTTCCAATAGAAGGTTTGGAGGCATTAAAAGGTTTTGCAGATAAGTCAAAACAATAAGTTATAATTTCTAAATTGCAATATATCCAATACATCTAACACGAATAAAAGTGCAACTTTATTGGATATATTTTGTTTTTTGTAATTTGCAGTAGGAATGCTAAAAGTTAAGGAATAATTATGTTAGACAAATTAAAAAAATTATATGAAAAAATTATTAAAATTTTTAAATTTAGAGATCAAGTTCAAAAACTGGATTCCATGAATTATGAAAAGATAATTACTTTAATGAAGGAAAAAGGTGCATTTGACGATTTTCAAAGTCAATTAAATAGTCTAGATGAAATAGAAGAACTTATGCAAATAAAGACTAATTTGCATGGAATAAACCATATTGCCAGAGTTCTTTTTAATTGTTATGCCATAATGGTGCTAGAGAACGTAAATAAGGAAGATATGAAAATAGTAATTGAAGCAGTAAAATTACATGATATAGGAAGAAGTAATGATGGTATAGATGCAAATCATGGAGCGCAAAGTGCAGAAAAAGCGAAAAAAATTTTAAAGCAAAAGGGATTTACTACAGAAGAAATAAATGCAATATGTTTTATAATAACAGAACATTCATTGCAGGAAAGTAAAAATGTAGAAGATATAGAAAAGCTACCTGAAAAAATACGAGAAAAATATAGATATTATTTAAATTTATTAAAAGATGCAGATAAGTTAGATAGGGTAAGAATTGGAGATTTAGATCCAAATAGGTTAGCTTTAGACAGTAGTAAAAGACTTGTACAAGTTGCAAAAGATATATTTGAAAATAATACAATTTATTATAAAAAGAAAATTAAAATGTATGAATTTGATGAAAATAATATGAAGCAATTATATGAGAAAATAACAGAATTTGATACTAGTATCAGTGAAGAAAATATAAAGAAAAACTATAGTAAATATAAGGCTATTGAGGAACAGGGAAAACTTGAATGGTTAAAATTAAGAGATAGTTCAGTACCTTTAGATGATTATGTAGATATAGTAAATATATTGTCAAATGAAGATAAGGAGTATTTAATAGATAAATTTTTAATAAATGAAGCAACAATAGTAAAAGCAATTTATGACATGGGAATAGATAAATTCATGAAATTAAAAACGAGTAACAAGTTAGATAAATTTATGAATATAAATAGTTACAATAAAATTGTTGAAAATCTTACACAAGAAGAAAAAGATATATTAATAAGACTTAGAACAGTTGACTATGGGAATCAAGTTATTGATTATTTCTATTTATATTATACAGCAATAAAACAGTTTGATTCTAACAAAATGAATGCATTGTTATTGAATAGTGATGATAAATATGATTACTTTAATAAAAGAATTGAAGATAAAAATACAGGATATAGGTGGATAGAAGATTTAATGTTTGTTCCAGCACCATATGAAATTAAAACTATTGATATGCTTATGGATAATGAAGTTTGGTTAGATATTAGGGAAAAATTAAATATACCATTAAATATAATTATAACAGCAGTGCTACATTTAGGATTAGATAAAGAAACAGTGAGCAATTTCGAGAGGGAAGATTTAGAAAAATTATTATTAAACTATTATAAACTTAATTTAAATGTTAATATACAAGTAGACGAAAAACAAGTAACTAGATTATTATTGAGTTTACCACAAGAAATAGATAAGGAATGTGAAAATGTAATAAAACAATCTTTAGTTGGAAGGCTAAGTAGATTTGGTTTAGATAATTTTGAACAAATAAAAAATTATAAAAAAATTTGTGATGAGAAAATTATACAAGAATTTGAAAATAGTGATGATGTAAATAAATTAAGGAATTTAATTTTAGAAACAAAAGTATATAATTTAGAGGGAATAAAGAGAGACATATATTTTTATAAAAAATATATGTCAAAAGATAATGAAGTGTTAGATTTATTTGAAAAATTATTTAATAGTAAAGATAAAGAACAATTATTTTCAGCATATCAGAAACTAAATAGCATGAAAAAAGAATTTGATTTAGATTTTACATTAAATGGGATAAGAAAAGAAATGTCACAAATTTCAAGAGAAGATGTTGTTAAACAAATGAATTTAATGCAAGTGAAAATAAAAGATGCGTCAACAAAGAAAATAAATGGTAATGAAGTAATAGACCTAACAGGTACAGATTTTAATTTATTAGTATCTGTAATTGGTTCATATGGAAGTCCATATCTTACAAAATATTACAACGATTTAATAAGAAGAACGGCAGAATATAGGGATAAAAAAATATTATTTCCTATTTTAAAAGCAAAGACAAATTTACATATGAAATTTGGAATAAAAAAACTTGTTAATAAAAGGTATAAAATTGATTCGTTAAAAAATAAACAAAGGTGTGTGTCTAGCATTGATGAAGATTATTTAGGACATATAAAAAGTGAAAGCTATATAAAAGATAAACAAACAAAGGAAAAATTAATTTTAGCCTATTTCCCAGAAAGTAAAGAAAATGTGTATTATATGGGAAATCAGGATTTAATGACAATATATGATAAAGAAAGAAATGACCCTACAAGAAAAAGAGTTCCACATGAAGACAATTTGAATAGATTATGTAACTTAAAACTTAAGGATTTAAATAATACAACAATAGGAGAGGACAATGAACTTGTAATAGATTCATATCCTGGTGCAGTATTATGCTTTGATAATATTTCTAATATTTCTGCAAAAACAGCAAAAAAACTTAATATTCCAATATTATACATAGATACAAAAGAACAGTTTAAAATCATGCAAAAAAAATTGAATGAGTATTATAAACAAGCTTATAAGCAAATTTTAAATGAGTCTCAAATGTCTAAACAAACTTTTGAAAGAATATTTCATTCATATGATTTAGACAACAATATTATTCATAGAGCATTTAAATTAGCAAGTAGTTTAGGTTATTTAGATACTGATGAATATCCAAGAGATGAAATTGCTCAAGTATTTTCTAAAATGGCAATAATAGTGACAGAAAGCATAAAAAGGTGTAATGACGAGCAAAAGAGAGAAATACGTAAAATCATGATGCTTGAAGCAAATCAAGAAAACCATAATTATTTGAATTTTCAAAAATTATCCATAAGCTTAAAAGATTTAAAAAAATTGGTATTAGAAGAAAATGAAACTAATATGAATGAGAGAGAATAATTGCTAAATATATAGAATTAATATTGAAAACAAATTTTTATTGATAATTTTTTTCTTTTATAATATAATTCAAACTAGCAAGATAAAATAATCTAAATAAAAGAAAGAGGGATAAATATGAAAAATGAATTAATTGTAAAAAGATGTAAATCATGTGGTGCAATGGTAAAAGTGTTAAAGGATTGTAATTGCGAAGGTTGTAAAATACAATGTTGTGGAGAGCCAATGGAAAAATTGGTACCAAATTCAGTAGATGCAGCAGTTGAAAAACATGTTCCAACATATGAAAAGGTAGAAGATGAAATATTTGTAAAAGTAAATCATGTTATGGAAAAAGAACATTATATTGAATGGATAAGTTTGGTTAGTGAAAATAAAGAATATACAGTAAAATTATATCCAGAGCAAAATGCTGAAGTGAGATTTAAATATATTCCAAATTCAACTTTATATGCATATTGCAATAAGCATGGTTTATGGAAGGCAGAAGTTGAGTAAGATAATAAAATATGAGACATAATAGTGGCATTAACAACCTCTAAGTAAGAAAAGAGTAAAAAAGTATGAAATCAAAACATTGCAGACCATCATTTTGTGTTGAGTATTCAATTTACATACCGGCTGGTAATGATACAGCATTGGTTTATGGATTAGATTATACTCAGCAACAGAAGAAACTTATCAACAATGCAATTATGGAAAAAAATTCTAATGTTGAGCAAGTTGGTTTTATTGATTCAACTAAGAAACCAGAATTGCAGATGGCAGGTGGAAAATTCTGTGAAAATGCAACCAGAAGTGCAGCATTTGTTTACTTGAACGGTAAAAAGGGAAGTTTACAGATGAGCGTAAACACAACAGACATCATAAATGCTGGTGTCGACGAAAACGTAAAAGTAGAAGAGGCAATAAGGACAATAAAAGAAGATATTTAATATAGAAAGGAATGGTTGTAAATATGAAAAAAATATCTAAAAAAACATTCATTATTTTAATTATTTTATTAGCAACTTTTGCTACATCAGTAAGTGCTGAGGAAAACTACCAATTTAATTATAGTACTGAAGAAAAAACTATTGAGATAACTGAAAATGAAGATCAAGAATTACAAAATCAAGAAGAGGCAGATAAAATTGAAGGAAGCAGTGCAACCGAGAAAACTGAAGAAAGAATGACTATAGGGCAGCAAAATAAAAAAGCAGTCAATGTATTAAATACTCCAAATAAAGCAATAAATACGGTAGCTAATACAGCTGATTATTTAATTACAAATTTAGATCTTTCTAATTGGAGTCTTTATACATTTACAATTGACGAGGACAATTCTAGTGTATACTTTTATAATGCTACTGGAATAAAAAAATATTCTGTACTCACAAAGCAAATGGAAACTGTAGTAGATTTTGAAAAGCCACAAGATGACCAACTTTATGCAAATTGTGTTTCAGAAAATATTTTTTATATGTTGGTAGATTCAACAACTACAACACAAAGCTATCATGTACAAGGATATGACCTTGTACAAAAAAAGAAGGTTTTCGACAAAAAATTCAATGTAAATGCAGAGCCAACCATAAATTTAGGGTATAAATTTTTAGTAGATACAAATCAAAACTTTTATTTTGTTACAGGAAAAAGAGTAATTACATCCTATGATAAAAATGGAAATAAGTTAGACACTGTAACAAATCCATTAGATAGGCAAATAGGCTTAAAACAGCTTACTCCAGATGGAAAAACATTAATATTTACAACTTATTTAGAAAATTATCAACTAAAAAGTGGATATTTAGCAGTTGAAAATGGTAAATTTCTAAGATATACGGGAAATGCCTTTACTACATACGAGAATGTCCCTTTTTGGTTAAATGATAATTTTCACTATAATTTGAAATTTAATAAAGAATGCACATTTGCATTTGATTCTGCAGGTCATATTTTTAAATACAAATTTGTTTACGAAGATGGATTTAGAAAAACGTGGTTTAGTTACGTAGAAGATTCTAATACAAGTTATTATAATTCAACTTATGAGCTACGGATGTTTTTATAATGGAAAACTATATATTTATGGTAATGTAAAAAATAATATATTAGAGTACGATTTATTAACAGAAACAGTAACAAAAAAATACACACTTCCAATAAACGATATAACAATTTATGCTACAAGAGTAAATGATGGAAAAATATATATAATTTATAAACCAAAAAATCAAAATACTATAAATATGTTAGAAGTAAGTATATCAAAATTTAAAAGTATAGAAGATATTGTAATAGATACGCATAAAACATATGAACACACAAAAGAAGAAATATCACAAAGGTACAAATCTGCAATGCCAAAGGGAGAATATAAAAATTATGATGATTTATTTTCAACAAAACCAGTAACAACAGTACCATATAAAGAAGGAGTATTAAAGGATCAAGTAAAACAAGACACCTTAAACCAATTAAACTATTATAGGTGGTTATATGGTATAAATTCTGTAACAATAAATGAAAGCAGAATGTACAAGAATGCAAGAGGGGCATTAGCAATGTTCCTAAATAAAGAGTTATCTCATTTCCCAAGCAAACCTTCTGGAATGACTGACGAATTTTACCAAGATGCACAAGAAGGAACAGGGGCAAGTTTAAGTTATTCAGGAAATATTACAAGTGGATACTATATGCCATATTCAATTGTACGGTTATATTAATGACACATACAATATATCAAATAACGTAGGGCATAGAACAAGTATGCTTGATTTAGAAGGAAATCAAATAAGTTTTGGACAATGTGGAGGATATAGTGCAGCATCTATTTACACAACAAGTAGCGACTTAGGTAATAATGAAAAATTTTATGCATATCCAACACCAGGGTATTTTCCGATAGACAATTTTGAAATGTCAAATGATTATGAAACAAATAAATTGCAAGATACTAAATGGTCTATAACCATACCATATAAAGCATACAACATTGATACAAGTAAATTAAAATTAAAGATTACATACAATGAAAAGGTATATGATATTACAGGTCTTGGTTATGATAGCTACACTAAAACTATATTTTGGAATTTACCAACAGAACTAAAATCAGAATTGACAGAAGGCACAAATAAACTAGTTGCAGGAAAGAAAGTAGATATAGAATTAAAAGGTTTAGTAGATGAAAATTATAATAATGTTACAATAAAATATTGGACAGAATTTTTTATAGCAAATCAAAAAGAAGCAACAGGTTATATAGTATTTTTCAATGGAGGCATGGTAACAGATAGTAATGGACAACAAACTTGCACTGCAAATGAGGGAGAAGAAAAAGATGTATTAGTGCAAACAATACCAAATGATGCACAAGACAAAAGATATATTATAGAAATTGAAAATAAAAATTTGGCAGCTTATAATGAACAAACGAAAAAAATAAAATTTTTAAAGTCTGGAAAAACTAATTTATATGTAAAGAGAAAGTCAGACGGAAAAATATTAACTACAGTAATATTAGATATAAAACAAAGCCAATGTTCAGTAGAATACAGAACCCATGTACAAAAAGAGGGCTGGCAAGCATGGAAGAAAAATGGGGAAATGGCAGGAACAGAGGGAAAAAGCTATAGGTTAGAAGCAATACAAATTAAAGCAAACGGTACAAACCTTTCTGGTGGAATTGAATATAGTACACATGTACAAAGAGAAGGATGGCAAAGTTGGAAGAAAAATGGAGAAACATCAGGAACGGAAGGAAAAAAATTAAGATTAGAAGCAATTAAAATAAGACTTACAGGAGATATATCTCAAAAATATGATATATACTATAGAGTTCATGCTCAAAAATTTGGTTGGCTAGATTGGGCTAAAAATGGCGAACCAGCAGGAACAGAAGGTTATAGCTACAGGCTTGAAGCAATAGAAATAATGTTAGTAGTAAAAGGTGGAAAAGCACCAGGAAGTACAGCAAATGCTTTTAAAAAATTTTCTCCATCAGTAGTATATAAAACGCATGTGCAAAACATAGGATGGCAAAAAGAAGTAAAAGATGGAACATTAGCTGGAACAGAAGGAAAAAAATTAAGATTAGAAGGAATAAAAATAAGTTTAGATAGTTCAATAGCAGGTGGAATAGAGTATAAAACTCACATACAAAGATTGGGCTGGGAAGAGCAATGGAAAGCAAATGGAGCTTTATCAGGAACGGAAGGAAAAAAATTAAGATTAGAGGCAATACAAATAAGGCTAACAGGAGAAATAGCCCAAAAATATGATATATACTATAGAGTTCATTCTCAAAAATTTGGCTGGCTAGATTGGGCTAAAAATGGAGAAGCAGCTGGTACATCAGGTTATGGATATAGATTAGAAGGAATACAAATAGAATTAGTAGCCAAAGGAGGAAAAGCTCCAGGAAAAACAGAAAACACATATAAAAAGAAATAAATCGAATTAAAAACCAATAATTCTGCACCATAATTAATGAAAAATATTTAAATAATAACAAATTACCAATTAATAATAAAACTGTGGCAATATTCTTTCTAAAGTAGTTAAAACTACAAGGAATAATAAGAGACCGCAATGTTAACATAACAATTGCGTCATAGATTAATTGCTATATAAAGGTTTATTGACAATAGAAGGATATGATAAAGAGACAGATAAGGAAGAATTTACATTACTTCCTCTTAATGATGAATATGTAATTGGAAGATATCAAGAAAGAATAAATATGTTAGAATACGGACAACAAATTGCTGTTAGGAAATCTGTTTATGAAAGACTAATTAGAGTTGCTAAAGATTTGAAGAAAATTAATAGTAATTATAAAGTAATAGTAGTATATGGTTTTAGAGATATTAAAAAGCAAGCAGAATCTTTAATCAAGAAAAGAATTAAAAAGTTTTATCTTAAATCTTATATAACTTTACTCAATCGCTTATGTTAACGCAACTAAATATATAATGTACCTAGTTAGCAAATTCTAATTAGTAACGAGTTTTTTGCTTTCAAGAGAGGTTTTATATAAAGCTAAAATCCTTGACATTTGTATATATTTTGGTATAATAATGTTTATAAAATAAATTATATGATAAATTAGAAAATTATAAAAATAGAAAGGAGAGATTTGCATGTCAGGACACAGTAAATGGCATAATATTGCAGCTAAAAAAGGAAAAGCAGATGCTGCAAGAGGAAAAGTATTTACAAAATTAGGAAGAGAATTATTAATAGCTGTAAAACAAGGAGGACCAGACCCTTCCGGAAATTCTAAATTAAAAGATGTTATAGCAAAATGTAAAGCTGCTAACATGCCAAACGATACAATAAATAATGCTATAAAAAAGGCATCAGGTTCAGATAACGCAGAAAATTATGAAGAAGTTACTTATGAAGGATATGGACCAAATGGTGTTGCTATAATAGTAGAAGCAAATACCGATAATAGAAATAGAGCAGCAGCAGATATTAGACATGCATTTGATAGATGTGGTGGAAATTTAGGTACATCAGGTTGTGTATCATATATGTTTAATAAAAAGGGTGTTATAGTAATAGATAAAACAACTTGCAACATGTCAGAAGATGATTTAATGTTATTAGCATTAGATAGTGGTGCAGAAGATTTTGTATCAGAGGAAGAAGTTTATGAAATTACTACAGAACCAGGAAACTTCTCTGAAGTAAGAGAAAAACTAGAAAGTGAAGGATTAGAATTTTTAGAAGCAGGAGTTCAAATGGTGCCATCTACATATGTTGCATTAGATGAAAAAGGTGCAGAAAGAATGGAAAGATTAATAGAAATGCTAGAAGATTTAGACGATGTTTCTGAAGTATATCACAACTGGGATGAATAATTAGAAAGAATAGTCAGGCTAATCAACATAGATTAATATAGATACATAAATAGTAGTTCTAAAATAAATATAAAGAGCATATATAATAATATATGCTCTTTTTTGGTGCGAAAATATTGGCTATTAAAAATAAATTTTAAGAAGGTAAAAAATGATTAACATAAGTAATATTTTAAGATGTTTCCCTAATAAAATATATAGTAAATTAGATGAAAAATTTATGAATGAAAATGTAAATTTGAACTATTTGGAAGAAATAAGAATCAGAGTAAATAAACCAATAATATTAAAAATAGGACAAGCTGAAATATTAATTGATTATAAAGTTTCATCAGAAGAAATAATAGAAATACTGCAACATATATGTGACAATTCAATATATAGTTATCAAAATCAAATGTGTAATGGTTATATAACAATGCAAGGAGGGCATAGAGTTGGAATTACAGGAAATGTAGTTTTAAGAGAAGGCAAAGTTGTTAATATAAATTATATTTCAAGTTTGAATTTTAGAATTGCAAAACAAGTATTGGGGTGTAGCAATAAAATATTGAAATATGTAATAAATACGGCTGAAAATAATGTATATAACACATTAATTGTTTCTCCTCCTGGAGCAGGAAAAACCACAATTTTAAGAGATTTAATAAGAAGGATTAGTAATGGCATTGAACAGCTAAATTTTGATGGGATAAATGTAGGAGTAGTTGATGAAAGAGGCGAAATAGGTGCAATGTATAGAGGAATCCCTCAAAATGATGTAGGCTTAAGAACAGATATATTAGATAATGTTTCAAAGGCTACAGGAATGACAATGCTGATAAGAGCAATGTCACCAAAAGTAATTACTGCAGATGAAATAGGTAGTACAGAAGACGTACAGGCAATAAATTATGCTGTTTGTTCAGGTGTAAAAGGAATATTTACCGCTCATGGAAAAAACATAGAAGATATAAGATTAAACCCTGCATTAAATGAATTGCTTGAAAACTTTTTATTTGAACGAATTATATTTTTGCAAGATAAAGTAAACCAGGAAAAAGGAGAGATAAATAAGGTATATGAATTAAACAAAATAGATAAACAATATATCCTGCTAAACTAATAGGGACGGGGTTAAATAGTTTAGTGGAAGTGCATTAACAATATATGTAAAACATTAATATATTATTTATTTAGTAACTCCCAGCTGCATAATAGCTTGTTAAAAAATTTTATTTTATAAAATTTTTTACAATCTATAATTTGCTGGTCCCCACAAAATGTTACTAAATAAATAATATATTAATGTTTTGCTATAAATAATAATCCACTAAACTATTTAACCCCGTCCCTATTAGTTTAGCAAAGTTTTAGTTCTAAAAAAAATATGCATGCATATATATAATATAGGAGATGATGTAAAAGTGCAATTAATAAAATATATTGGACTAGCATTAATATTTGGAGCATGTTCATATATAGGGTATTTAATATCGAAGAAATATGCAAATAGAGAAAAAGAATTAAAAGAAATGAAAAGTGCATTAAACATATTTGTTACAAAAATAAAATATACATATGAGCCTATTCCAAAGATATTTGAGGAAATTTCGCAAAAGATTAAAGATAATAGAAATGTATCAAACATATTTAAGATTGCAAATAAAAATATGGCAGAATGTGAAGCTGGTGAAGCTTGGAATAGAAGTTTAGAGAATGTGAATACAAATATGAAGAGCGAAGACATAAATGTTTTAAAGGGGCTTTCTAAATTGCTTGGAAAAGTAGATGCAGATGGTCAAGTAAGGGAAATTGAATTAGTAGATAACTTTTTAAACAAGCAAATAGAAGATGCAGAAAAAGAACGAGCTAAAAATGAGAGAATGTATAGAACTTTAGGAATAAGCATAGGTATTGCAATAACAGTAATATTAATATAAAAGCAAAGTGAGGTACATATATGGATATTAATTTATTATTTAAAATTGCAGCAATAGGAATATTAGTTGCTGTTTTACATCAAGTTTTAGTACGAGCTGGTAGAGAAGATCAAGCTATGATGACAACTTTAGCAGGGTTGGTAATAGTTCTTACCATGGTAATTAAAGAAATTAGTGGATTATTTGATACAGTAAGAACAATTTTTGGACTTTAGAAAAGGACCACACAAAATTATTTGAGATAAAATTTATGAGGAGAAAAAAGTGGATATAGTAAAAATAATACGGAGTTGGATTAATTGCTTTAATTATAATAATAATTTTAAAGCAGTATAAGCCAGAATTCGTAATATATGTATCAATAATAGCAGGTGCAATTATATTAATAATGGTATTTGGCAAAATATCTGCAATAATAGATTTATTAACGTCATTAACAAATAATGTATCTATAAATAGTAGTTTTATAGTATTACTTATAAAAATTACAGGAATAGCAATATTAACAGAATTCGCTGTAAGTATTTGCAAAGATTCAGGAGAAACGGCTATTGCAAATAAAATAGATATAGGAGGAAAGGTTATTATAGTATCTATCTCAATACCAATAATAGCAGGCCTTTTAGAAACTATAGTAAAAATTTTACCATAATGGGGCAATTGGGGACTGTCCCCAATTGTGACAAATGGGACAATTAGGGACGGGGGTAAATAGTTTAGCAAATGAAAAAATTTGTGTGGATAATGCTTATAGGTGTTATTTTAATAGGTATTAATTCTAATTGCAAAGGGACTATTGAAGGTGTAAAAGCAGGAAGTGGTGTAAAAGCAGGAAGTAATGTAAATACAGAAAGTAATGAGGACATTATAAATTCTCAAAAATCATCACTAAATATAGGTGAATTTTTAAAACAAGCAGAAAAATATACAAAAGATGTTTTTGAAGATACAGATTATGAAGAACTTTTAAATTCTGCAATAAAAGGAGAAATAGATAATTCAAAATTAGGAACTTCTATTTTAAATATTATAGGAAAAGAAACGCTAGAATCCGTGAAGACTGTAGGAATAATAATTATAATAATTGTTATTCATAGTGTACTAAAAAGTTTGACAGATGGATTAGAAAATAAAAGCGTCTCGCAAATTGTTTATTATGTTCAATACATACTGATTGTTACTGTGATTTTATCAAGTTTTGCAGATATTATTACAATGCTAAAAAATTCAATACAGGATTTAGTAGGGTTTGCGAATGCATTAGTGCCTGTACTTATGACATTAATAATTTCAACTGGCAAAGTGGTTTCAGCAAGTGTAATACAGCCAATACTTCTATTTTTAGTAACTTTTATAGGTAATTTTATATTAAATGTAATAATACCAATACTTTTAGTTTCAACTGCTTTAGGTGTAGTTTCGAAAATATCAGATAGAATACAATTAGATAAACTATCAAAGTTCTTTAAATCATCTGTTGTATGGGTTTTGGGAGTAGTGCTTACATTGTTTGTTACATTAGTGTCAATAGAAGGAAATTTAGGACAAAGTGTAGATGCAGTTACGGCTAAAACTGCTAAAGCAGCAGTTTCTAACCTTATTCCGGTAGTTGGAAAAATATTGGGTGATGCAGTGGAAACAGTAATAAGTTGTACAAATATTTTAAAAAATGCGGTAGGGGTAGTAGGAGTAGTTGTTGTTATAGGAATATGTATTATGCCAATAATAAAGTTAGTTCTTATAATGTCAACATATTATATTGGTTCTGCAATATGTGAGCCAATAGCAGATGAAAAAATAGTAAAATTATTGGGACAGATGGGTGACACTTTTAAGGTAATGCTTGCTATTTTGTGTAGCTTATCGGTAATGCTTATTATTGGGACAACTATTGTAATGAAAATTTCTGGAAGTGCATAAATATTTCTATTTGGAAGTGAGGGTTGAAATTGTGATAGATTTTATAAGTATGTGGGCAAAACAAATTGTTGTAGCAGTTATTATAGCAACTGTAATTGAAATGCTAATTCCAAATGGAAGTAGTAAAAAATACATAAAAACAATAATCGGCATTTTTGTTTTGTTTAATATAATAACTCCAATTATAAATAAATTTTCAAATGGAAGTATAGATATAAATTCAATAATTAATTTAGATGAGTACACTAAACAAATGGAATCAAAGGAAAATACATTTAGTAATTTGGAAACTAGCAATAATTCAAATATTAAAGAGATTTATTTATATAATTTAAAAAAGGATATAAAGAACAAACTGCAAGAAAAAGAATATATAGTAAATAGTATAGATGTTAGCATACAAAATGGTGATGATTATAAAATAAAAGAAATAATTCTAGACTTAGAAAAAAATAAAACCACATCTAATATTGATACTGACAAAGAAGAAAATGTGGTAAATAAGATTGAACAAGTCAACATACAAATAGGTGAAAAACATGAAACAGATAAAAGTAAAGTGAGAAAATTGAATAATAAAGAAAAAACAGAGGTAAAAGAATATTTAAGTTCTACATATGATATTAATACGAGAAAAATTACTATAAATTAAGGAGGATAACGAATGTTTAAAGATAAGTTAAAAAAACTATTTAAATGGAATAAGCATGATGAGAATACAGATAATGAATTTATGGAAGATACTAAATTAGTGACTGTTAGTGACAAAAGTAAGCGAAAAATAGAAAATATAGTTGTATTTATAGTAATTTTAATTATTACAATAATTGCTATTAATATGATTTGGAATGAAAATAATAAAACACACAGTGAGGAAGAAAAAAGTGAAACTAAAATACTTGCAAAAGATGAGACTGCGATAGAAACTTCTAAAGAAAGTTTAGAATATAGATTAGAGAATATTTTGAAGCAGATAAAAGGAGTAGGAGAAGTTAAAGTATTAATAACATATTCACAAACTAGTGAAACTTTGGCAATGTATAATGAAGATAATTCTCAAAGTGACACTGAAGAAACAGATAGTGGTGGTGGAAGTAGGAAGATTACGGAAAATAATACTAAAAAAGAAGTTATATATAAAGAAGTAGATGGAGAAAAAATTCCTGTAACACAAAGTATAATAAAACCAAAAGCAGAAGGAGCAATAATAACAGCTGTTGGAGCATCTGATGCAAACGTAAAAGCCAATATTATTCAAGCAGTGGAAGCAGTAACAGGTCTTGCAACTCATAAAATTCAAGTGTTTGAAATGAGTGAATAAATATTAGGTAAATAAGTTTTAAAATATGCCTTTGTGCAAAATTGAGAAGGGATGGAATTTTATATGAAAGTTTTGAAAAGAAATCAAATTATTATTTTTGTTATAGCTTTAATGTTAGTATCAGCAGGATATTTAAACTATACTGCATTAAACAAAGAAGAAGTACCAACATCAAGTAATGTAAATGAAGTTCAATATGCTGGAATAGGAGATGCAAGACTAGTTAGTAGTAATGGTATAGAAGAAAATATTACAAACAATGAAATGCAATCTAGTGTACTAAATAATGAAATATCAGATACAAATATTCAGCAACAAAATAACACAACAACTCAAACTAATAGTAATTTAACAGAAAGTGAACAGTATTTTACTTCATCAAAAATAAATAGAGATACGATGTATTCACAAATGATAGAAAGTTATCAAAACATATTAGAAAATCAAAATATTCCAAATGATCAAAAATCAATAGCACAAACAGAAATAAAAAATATAAATGATACCAAAAATGCAATTATGATAGCAGAAAATTTAATAAAATTAAAGGATTTTGATGATGTATTAATTTTAGTAAATGATGATAGTGTTAATGTTGTGGTAAAAGCTTTGGATTTATCACAAGACCAAATTGCACAAATACAAAATATTATATCAAGGGAACTCAAAGCAGAACTTAATAATATTCATATAAGTACAAAAGGAGCCTAAACTATTAGGGACGGGGTTAAATAGTTTAGTGGATTATTATTATTTATAGCAAAACATTAATATATTATTTATTTAGTAACATTTTGTGGGGACCAGCAAATTATAGCTTGTAAAAAATTTATTTTGTAAAACTTGTTTTGCATAAATAAATTTTTTTTACAAGCTATTATGTAGCTGGGAGTTACTAAATAAATAATATATTAATGTTTTGTATATATTGTTAATGCATTTCCACTAAACTATTTAACCCCGTCCCTAATAGTTTAGAAAAAATTTCAAAAAAGTGTTGTAAATAAAAAAATTATTGATATAATATGAATACGGTTTTTAAAATTTAAAATAATATATATAAAAACGAATATAGAAATATATGGAAAATGGGGGAATTGAAAATGGTAAAAAAGGTAGCAATATTAGCAAATGGAGGAGATGTTTCAGGTTTTAATGCAGTTATAAGGGCAATAGTAAAAACAGCTGAACATCATGGAGTAGAATGTTATGGTTTTATAGATGGTTATAGAGGATTATTAAAAAATGATTATATAAAATTAAGTAGTGCTGATACTGCATCTGGAATATTACAAAAGGGAGGTTCTATTATTTCATCTTCTACGAATGCCAATGTATTCCACTATAAAGTTATAGAAGATGGAAAAGAAGTATATAAGGATTTGTCTGACCAATGTGTGCAAAATGTTAAAGATGACGGATTTGATTGTGTATTTACTTTAGGTGGTGATAGTACTCAAAAATCTGCAAGGGATTTTTCTTTAAAAGGAATAAATGTTATAGGTGTTCCTAAAACAATAGATAATGATGTAGCATGTACTGATATTACTTTTGGATATAACACAGCTGTATCTGTTGCAACAGAGGCTTTAGATAGATTACACTCAACAGCTGAAACTCATCATAGAATAATGGTATTGGAAGTTATGGGAAGAGAAGCAGGATGGATTGCATTAGAAGCAGGAATAGCAGGTGGTGCAGATGTTATTTTAATACCAGAAATACCATATGATATAGAAAAGGCTGCTGAGACAATAAGAGAAAGACAAAGAATAGGTAAAAACTTTAGTATAGTTGTTGTATCTGAAGGTGCTTTTCCTAAAGGAGGAAGTGTTTCAGTAGTAGGCGAAAGAAATAATGGAAAAGGTGTTATAAATGTAAAATTAGGTGGAGCAGGAGAAAAAGTTGCAAGAGACCTAGAAAAATTAACAGGTTTAGAAGCAAGATGTACAGTTTTAGGTTATATGCAAAGAGGTGGAACTCCTACATCATTTGATAGAG
>CANQRI010000019.1 GCA_947626235.1 uncultured Clostridia bacterium
CAAAATGTTACTAAATAAATAATATATTAATGTTTTGCTATAAATAATAATAATCCATTAAACTATTTAACCCCGTCCCTAATAGTTTAATACTTTGTAAAAATTTAAATAAAATCTTGATATTTTTTTTCTCTTATAGTAGAATTTAGTCGTATCAAAAAGATATAAAGGAGAAAAGCAATGAAAATATTAAAAAATGTAGCAATAATAACATTAGTTTTGGCAGGTATATTATGCATAAAAAGCAAAAGCTTTGCTAAAACAGTTATAGTAACTACAGATGGACTAAACTTAAGAAGAGAAGCATCAACAGATTCAGAGGTAATGGACATCATAGATATAAATAAAGAAGTAGAATATGTTGAAGAGCAAGGAAATTGGTATAAAGTAAAATACAATGGAATGACAGGATATATAAGTAAAGACTATGCAAAAATAAAAGATGAAAGCACAACTAATAATAGTCAAACAAATACTACTAACCCAACCAATAACCCAAATAATGAAAACACAAATAGTGCAGAAACTACAAACACACAGCAAAATGGTACAACCAATACCGAAACTAATAACACAGAAAACAGCAATACGGAAACAACCAATACAGAAACTAATAATACCGAAACAAACAATACTGAAACAAATACCGTACAAGTATCAAAATATATGAAATTCACAGAAAACACGGCAGGTTGTATACTACCACTAATAAATGCAAACATAATACATAACTTTCAAAAAGATGATGTTATAAAAGCAATAAGCTTTGTAAACGGTTGGGCATACGTTGAATCAGAAACATTAAATGCATGGGTTAGAGCAAATAAACTAACAGACACAGGAGAAACGCAAACAAATACTAATCCACAACAGCCAGAAACTCCAGAGCAACCTCAAGACACAATTACAGAAGACCCAGACCTTACAGGGCAAATAGAAGTAACACCAATGGATCCAAAAACAATGTATGTGCAAGAAGCATCTATATATGTAAGAAGTGGACCAGGAACAACATATGATGTAGTAGATACACTTATAGCAAATAACTCAGTAACTGTTACAGGAAAGGTAAATGATTGGTATCAAGTAAAAATAGGAGATACCATAGGTTACATAGCAGGTTGGTTACTTGGAAATAGTACAAAAGAAACAACATCAAGAAGCGATGCAGAAAGAAGTATCAACACATCAGCCAATGTTAACACAGAAGATCCATCAAACAATAGTGATGTGGAAAATACATCAGATGAAACGCAACAAAATGCAATAAAAGAAGTTATACCATCAAAAGGTGAGCAAATAGTAAATTATGCAAAACAATATTTAGGATGTAAATATGTATATGGAGGTTCAGGGCCAAACGTATTTGACTGTTCAGGATTTACAATGTATGTATACAAAAACTTTGGAATATCACTTAGTCATTCAGCAACAGCACAATCAAAAAAAGGAACTTATGTAGCAAAAGAAGATTTACAACCGGGAGATTTAGTATTCTTTAAAGACTTCGAAACAATGAATGGAATAGGTCATTGTGGCATATACATAGGAGGAGGAGAATTTATACATGCTTCTTCTGGAACAGGTTATTGTGTAAAAATTTCTACACTATCATCAGGAAGCTATAGTACAAGATATGAAACAGCCAGAAGAGTAATATAAGAAGAGGATTAAATAAATAGGGCAAAAAGAGAATAGCAAGAGGACAAGATAGAATAAAAAAGAGGATTAAAAAAGAAAAGGGCTATAAATAGGAGGCAAAATGATAATATTTATAATAACAATATCATTTATAGCAGGTATATTATGGGGGTTATACTTAAAAATAAGTATAATCCCATTTTTAATACCAATAATAATTTTTATAAAAAGAAAAAAGCTAATAATATTTTTAGTTCCATGTCTAATAGCAAGTATGTACACATCATACTTAGAAAAGCAATATCAAACAAAATACAAAAATATAACAGGAGAAATAACAGCGGTAGGAACAATTGTAAGCAATGCAGAAGAAAAAGAATATTCATACCAATATAAACTAAAATTAGAAAAATTAGTATTTGAAGAAAAAGAACAAAAACAATGCAAAAACACACAAGTATTATTAAAAATAAAAAAAGAAAAAAATAATAAAACCTTAAATTATGGGGACCAAATATTATTAAATGGAGAATTTGAATATGCAAGCGAAGCGCGAAACTACGGAGGCTTTAACTATAGAGAATATCTAAAAACAAAAAATATATATGGAATAATAACATCAAAAAGCGCAGAAACAAAGTTAATAAAAGAAAAGAATGAAAATATTATAAACATACTTGCAAATGCAACTGCATCAAAAATAAAAGAAAATATAAATAAAATTTTACCAGAAAAACAAGCAAATTTATTAACAGGAATTTTAATAGGAGACAAAACAGACTTAAGCGACGATATACAAGAAAACTTTAAAGATAGTAACCTAGCTCATATGCTTGCAATATCAGGGGCACATGTATCATATATTATATTAGGGCTCACGTTTGCATTAAATAAAATAGGCAAAAAAATATCAAAAATATTAACAATGACATTTTTAATATTCTTTACAATACTAACAGGAATGACGCCATCTGTACAAAGAGCAGTAATAATGTCAACATATATTTTAGTAGCAAACCTAATACATAAAAAGCCGAATATATTAATAAGCATAAGCCTTTCAATGTTAATACTATTAATAGAAAATCCATACAATTTATTTGATGTAGGATTTCAGCTATCTTATGCAGGAACAGCGGGAATTATATTATTAAATAAAAAAATAAAAATAAAAGAAAGCAAAATAAAAATAATACAAAAAATAAAAGAAATGATGATTATAACGCTATCTGCCAACATAATGATAATTCCAATAATGATGATACACTACAATACAATTTCTTTCACATTTTTAATATCAAACATTTTAGCAAGTCCAATACTTGGAATAATTATAATATTAGGATTTATAATTGTTCTAATTTCATTCGTAATAAATCCAATAATTATAAAAAATATTTTAGAAATATTTTTAAATATATTAATCACAATTGCAGAATTTTCTAGCAAACTACCACTTTCAAAAATATATGTAGTAACACCAAACATGGTGCAAATAATAGCTTATTATTTAGCAGTATTTAAACGAAGAAAAAAATATATAATAATATTTTTAATAATAACAATAATAATGCCTAAAATACACATTTTTGCAGGAAACTTAAAAATAAACTTTATAGATGTAGGACAAGGTGACAGTACACTAATTATAACTCCATATGGAAAAAATATTATAATAGATGGTGGAGGCTCAAGAGACGAAAATTTTGATGTTGGAAAAAATACACTATTACCATATTTATTAGATAGACAAATAGAAAAAATAGACTTTTTAATAATATCACATTTTGATTCAGACCATGTTCGGAGGGTTATTAACAATTTTGCAAGAGCTACCAGTAGGAAAAATAATAATTTGCAAGCAAGGCGAAAATTCAGAAAATTATGAAAAATTTAAACAAATAACACAAGGCAAAAAAATATATACAGTAAAAAAAGGAGACGAAATATTAATAGAAAAAAATTTAAAACTACAAATACTATGGCCAAAAGAGGAACTTATAAAAGAAAATATTTTAAATAATAATTCAATAGTAGCAAAAATAAATTATAAAAATTTTTCTATGCTATTTACAGGCGATATAGAAGAAATAGCCGAAAAGCAAATAGTGCAAGAATATAAAAGCACATTAAAATCAACAATTTTAAAAGTTGGGCATCATGGATCAAAAACCTCATCAATACAAGAATTTATAGAACAAGTAAAACCAAAAATAGCATTAATAGGAGTAGGAGAAAATAATACATTTGGTCATCCAAACGAAAACGTAATAAATAGATTGCAAAATATACGGAACCCAAATATATAGAACAGATAAAATGGGAGAGATAAGTATATGTGTAAATTCTAACGGAGAAATAACAAATATAAATAAAAAAATAGATGATATAACCTGATTACAACACAAATATCAACATAAAACATGAATATTATTAGGAAAAAAGTTCCATAATATAAGTAATAAAATCAGAACGAAGAACAATTATTAACGAACACAGAAAGGAATGAAAATAAAATGAAAAAAAGTTTAATAATAGGAATAATAATAACTATAATTTTAGCTATTATATTTTCTGTAGGAATATATTTATATAGGAACAATACAGCCAATATAAAACCAAGTGAAGACGTAAAACTAGCAGATAATGCAAACGAAATAAACGAATTAGTAACTACAAGCCTAAATGAAGTGAAAATATCACCCAACGCAATAATAAAATATCAAACAAAATATATGCAATGTGGACATGTTGTGGAAGAAAGTCAAAATGTACCAGAATATATGGTAAACTTAAATGAAGCGGAAACAAAAGAAAGATGTAGCAACTATGAAATAAAGCAATTTAATGCAGATGAAGTAATATTGTATAAGGAAGAAGAAGGAATATGCAAAGAACATTATATATTAAGAGATTATAATGGATATATAGCAATATACAGACTAGAATCTGATGGAAAAGAAACCCTGCAAGAAATAACAGGAATAGTCACAAGCTACTTACCTGAAATAGATATAGAAAGACTAAATATAGGAATAAGAGTAAATGGAAAACAAGAATTACATTCGTCGCTAGAAGACTATGAATAACTATAATAGTTTAAATACGCAAATAGTTATAGATGTGCAGATAAAATTATAGATACGTGATAAAAAATACACACATAATAAAAGGGCAGGTTATATTAAATAACCTGCCCCAACTGTAGGGCTACGGTGCCGAACACCTAATGTCCCAACTGGGCAATGCCCAGCGCAAATATTGGAAAAATAAAAGGGACTGTGACTTGTAATGTAAACTTTTCAGGCAACCTCGAAATAACCCCGAGAAAGGAGGATTTGCGAGTGGAAGTTGCAGCATAGTAGCAAAGGAGTAAATGCACTATTATTAAAAAGCTTTAATAACCCTACAGTTTAGTACGACCGATATAGCATCGTACATATAGATAATAGCATAGCAACCCCAAAAAGTCAACTTACAATAAAATAGAAAACATGTAATAAAACAGAAAATATACAATAAAATAGAAAACATACAAATAAATGTGAAACATGCAAAAAGCTGACAACATTAAAGTCGTCAGCCTTGTAAAAATAATTATAAACTATTTTTTGTCTAAATATTCTTGTTTAAATATAGCTTTAAAATACATAACTAAAGAAAACAAAGTAGCAATTAAAGCAATGTAATATATGTATATATCAAAATGCCAAGCAAAACTAAAATAACGAATAATTAAAGATGTAGCAATGGCAACGTAAAAAATTACAGTAGCAAGCTTACCCCACCATTTACTAGAAAAAACAAGATCCTTTTTATAAAGAAAAGAAGCACCTGCTATCATAATTATTTCTTTTAAGAATATAATTACTATCATCCAAATAGGAACAATTTGCTTAATGCAAAGTGCAACTAAAATAGAAATTTGGGTTAATTTATCTGCAAGAGGATCCATCAATTTGCCAAAATCAGAAACAAAATTAAATTTTCTAGCAATATAACCATCCAATATATCTGTGGTTCCAGAAATAGTAAGCATAATAAAAGCTTCTACATATTTATCTTGAAAAATTAATATTAAGATAGCTGGAATCAAGAAAAATCTTATAATAGTTAAAAGATTAGGTACATGTTTAAACATTTTTAATCCCCCTAAAAGTACATTAATTAGTATATTTAATAAGATTATATATTATTTGATAGGTAAATTTCAATACAATGATGAAATTTATTAAAAAATATTAAAAGCGAACTCCAAAACGTGTACTGAAGTTCGCTTTATTATTAAACATTAAATTTAAACTCTCCATTTTCCACATCAACAAAAACATGACCACCATTAGAAAGTTCAGATTTCAAAATCATATCAGATAACTCATCTTCTATGTATCTTTGAATAGCCCTTCTTAAAGGTCTTGCACCATACTTCATATCAGTGCCTTTCTTCAAAAGCTCATCTTTAGCTTCTTTAGAAATATCCATCGTAATGTTCTTATCTGCTAAAGCCTTTTTAGTGTCATTTAACATCAAGTCAGTTATTTCTAGCAACTGCTCATTTGTTAAAGGCTCAAAAAGAACAATTTCATCAACTCTATTTAAAAACTCAGGTCTAAAAGTTTCCTTCAAAGCATCCATAATTTTATTCTTATTAGCAATAGAATTTCCGCCAAAACCAATAGAATTAGTATTCAAATTAGAACCAGCGTTAGAAGTCATAATAATTATTGTATTCTCAAAACTAACAGTATTTCCTTGAGAATCAGTCAACCTTCCATCGTCTAAAACTTGTAATAAAATATTAAACACATCAGGATGGGCCTTTTCAATTTCATCTAGTAACACAATAGAGTAAGGTTTCCTCTTAACTTTTTCAGTCAATTGACCAGCATCATCATATCCAACGTAACCAGGAGGAGAGCCAATCAATTTAGAAGTAGAGTGACCTTCCATATATTCGGACATATCAATTCTAATAATTGAATCCTCATCACCAAACATTTCAAAAGCTAAAGCCTTTGAAAGCTCTGTTTTACCAACGCCAGTAGGACCAACAAAAATAAATGAAGGTGGTCTTCTAGTGCTTTTTAAGCCAGCTCTATTTCTTCTAATAGCACGAGATACTGCTTCCACAGCATCCTCTTGACCAATAATTCTTTTATGAAGATTACTTTCCAAGTTCAAAAGTTTTGCAGTTTCCTCTTCAGTAATTTTCTTAACAGGAATCTTAGTCCAATTCTCAATTACCTCTGCAATATCTTGAACCGTTATTTCCTTAAGCTCAAGACTTGCATTTAATTTATCAATTTGCTCAATTAAGCTACACTCTTTAGCCTTAAGTTCAGCAGCCTTTTGGTAATCTTCTGTAGAATCTGCAAGAGCAGCTTCCTCTTTTTCCTCTTGAACTTGCTTCAATTCATTTTTCAAAACTTCCAAATTATATAAAGTTTTATTATTTAAATTAATTCTTGAACAAGCTTCATCCAAAATATCAATAGCCTTATCTGGCAAAAATCTATCATGAATATATTTTTCAGACATTATAACGGTTTGCCTAATAACATCAGTAGAAATTTTTACCTTATGGAATTCTTCATAATACTTTTTAATACCGTCCAAAATTCCAATAGAATCGGTAATAGAAGGTTCTTCAATAATTACAGGTTGAAATCTTCTTTCCAAAGCGCTATCCTTCTCAATATATTTCCTATACTCTTTTAAAGTAGTAGTACCAATTAATTGAATTTCACCATTAGAAAGAGAAGGTTTTAAAATATTAGCAGCATTCATAGAATGTTCTGCATCACCTGCACCAATAATATTGTGAATTTCATCTATAACTAAAATAATATTTCCCAAACTCTTACATTCATCTATAATAGCCTTCATTCTAGCCTCAAACTGACCTCTAAACTGTGTGCCAGCAATTACAGCAGTCATATCTAAAAGGTAAACTTCCTTATTTAATAATTTAGCTGGAACCTTACCGTTTGCTATTTTAATAGCCAAACCTTGAGCAATAGCAGTTTTACCAACACCAGGCTCACCAATCAAACAAGGGTTATTTTTGGAACGTCTATTCAAAATTTGAATTATTCTCTGAATTTCCTTGTCTCTACCAATAACTGCATCTAAGTTATTATTTTTAGCCTTTAAAGTTAAATTCGTGCCAAAAGTATCCAGAGTTTTCTTTCTCTTATCTTTAGGTTTTTTATCAACCTTAACCTTCTTCTTCTCACCACTAGCAGAAGTATCTCCAGAATTCGTATCATTATCGCCACCAAAAAGTCCTGCAAAAATAGAACCAAGAGGAATACCTTTTGGGTTATCTGGATCATCAATTCCCATTGAATCACTATCAGAATTATTTATAACTGAATCCATATCTATATTATTAGTCATATCAGAGAACATACGCTCAATTTGATTAGACATATTCTTTAAATCTTCTTCGCTTAAATTGGCTTGTTTAGTAATTGCATTAAAAGGATTAATACCTTTCTCTTTAGCACAAGAATAACAAAGTCCCTCTGTAGCCATTGAATTATCAGGCATTTTTTTGTTAATAAATATAACAGCCGTATTCTTTTTGCATATTGAACATAACATAATTTAAAACTCCTCTATATTCAAATATAGTAATAAATAAAAAATTCATTACATATATATCATATCTTAAAAATAGCGAATAGTCAATATAAATATAGCTAAATACAGCATTTCACAAAGATTTCACAAAAAGGAAATATTTAAAAAATGCTAAAACGAAATATTTTATAAGCTGTCTTGAAATATAAAAGTACGAATGATATAATAAGCAAAAAATGAGATATAAACATAACAAAAGGAAGGAATGGGATAAAAATGAAAAAGCAATATATTATTTATGCCATAATAATATTATTATGTGTTATTGCAATAGGATGTGGAGTATATTACGAAATGTTTATAAAAAATGATGATATTGTATATGAACCATCAAATATAATATCAAACAATGCTATAGACAATAGCACAACAGACCCTGCACAAGCAAAAGAAGACTTTAATTTATTATTTACAAATAATATAAACTTCCAAAACAATAAGGTACAAAACATAAAGAAAATAGATGAGAGCAAAGAAATAGTTTACACAATTATAGAACAAGAATATGAAGAAGAAGGAAAATATACAATAAATTTAAATGTACCAGTAATAAATATCCAAAGTGAAGTGGCACAAGAATTTAACGGTATAACACAGCAAGTATTTTTAAGCAAAGCAAACGACATACTAGAAAATGCAAAAGAATACACAATATATAGTGTAGATTACACAGCATTTATAAACAATAATATATTATCTGTAGCAATAAAATCTTCATTAAAAGAAGGAAATGGTGCACAAAGAATTATTGTACAAACATATAATTACAATTTAGGAACAAACGAAAAGGTAGAATTAAACGAAATATTAGATAGTAAAGATTTAGACAAAAATGAAGTAAATAAAAAAATAGAAGAACAAGTAACACAAGCAAGTAAGGAAGCAGAAGCACTTTCACAAGCAATAGGTCAACCAATATACAAAAGGGATTTATCAAGTGCAATGTACATAACAGACAATGTAAGAAACTTTTTATATGGTAGAAATGGTTCAGTATATATAATATATGCATATGGAAACAACTATGAAACATCAGAAATGGATATTATAAAATTAGATTAATAATAAAAATCAAAAGAAGGATAGCAAAATGCCCAAAAGTGTATTAATAACAGAAAAGCCATCAGTAGCAATGGAATTTGCCAAAGTATTAGGAATAAATGGTGCAAGAAAAGATGGATATTTAGAATCAGAAAATTGGATAGTAACATGGTGTGTTGGTCATCTAGTAACAATGTCATACCCAGAAAAATATGACGAAAACTTAAAATACTGGAGACTAAACACACTTCCTTTCATGCCTAAAGAATACAAATACGAAATAATACCAAATGTAGAAAAGCAATTTAACACCATAAAAAATATATTATTAAGAGAAGATGTAGACACAATATATGTTTCAACTGACTCTGGGCGCGAAGGAGAATATATATACAGATTAGTAGAGCAAATGATAGGAATCAATCGGAAAAAAAAGAAAAAGAGTATGGATAGACTCACAAACAGAAGAAGAAATAAAGCGAGGAATAAAAGAAGCCAAAGACCTAGAAGAATACAATAGCCTATCAGATTCAGCATACTTAAGAGCAAAAGAGGACTACCTAATAGGCATAAACTTTTCAAGATTACTATCTATAATATATGGAAAAAGAGTTGCCAAAGAAATAAATGAGGAAAAAGCCTCTATTTCCGTAGGAAGAGTCATGACATGTGTTTTAGGAATGGTAGTATCAAGAGAAAGAGAAATTAGAAATTTCGTAAAAACACCATTTTATAAAATAGTAGGAGAGTTCGGAGAAAAAAATGCGAATATAGCAGACATTGAAAACGCAGAAGATAAGCAAAAAGAAAATCAAGCAACTTTTAAAGCAGAATGGAAAGTAACTGAAAAATCAGCGATGTACGAATCTCCAAAACTATATAATGAAGCGGGCTTTAAAAAAGCAGAAGACGCCAAACAATTTATAAACACACTTAAAAACAAAAAAGCAGTAATAAGTGAAATAAAAAAAGCAAAACAAAAAGAAAATGCACCATTACTTTTCAATTTAGCAGAAATACAAAATGAATGTACAAAAAGGTTTAAAATAAAGCCAGATGAAACCCTAGAAATAATACAAAATTTATATGAACAAAAACTAGTAACATACCCTAGAACAGATGCAAGAGTATTATCAACAGCAGTAGCAAAAGAAATTTCTAAAAACTTAAATGGAATAGCAAAAGGCTATGGAGATGAAGAAATTCAAAAATATATAAAAAAAATGGTAGAAGAAAAATATTCAACAGACATAGTAAAAACAAAATATGTAAACGATAGCAAAATAACAGACCACTACGCGCTTATACCAACAGGTCAAGGCTATGAAAACTACAACAAACTACCAGACTTACAAAAACAAGTATATAAAATAATAGTAAAAAGATTTTTAGCAATATTTTATCCACCAGCAGAATTCAATAAAATTTCAGTAACAGTAAACATTGAAAATGAAGAATTTAATGTCAGTGGGAAAGTTTGCACAAAAGTAGGGTATTTAGAAATATTAAAAGACTTTGATAAAAATGAAGCATCAGATAAGAAAATAGAAGATACCAATAAAACTAATATTTTAGAAGAAACAGGTAAAGCAAATATTTCAGAAGAAAAAAAGACAAACAATTTGGATATATTAAAAGACCTAAAAAAAGGTCAAGAAATACAAATAATAAATTTTGAAACCAAAGACTCTGAAACATCACCACCAACAAGGTATAATTCAGGCTCGATAATATTAGCAATGGAAAACGCAGGAAAGCTAATAGAAGATGAAGAATTAAGAGAGCAAATAAAAGGAGCCGGAATAGGCACAAGTGCAACAAGAGCAGAAATAATAAAAAAGCTTGAAAAAATAGCATACATAGCAATAAACACAAAAACACAAATAATAACACCAACTAAAAAAGGAGAAATAATATATGACGTTGTTGCAAATTCTATGCCAGATATGCTAAACCCAAAGCTTACGGCTAGTTGGGAAAAAGGACTAGACATGGTAGCCAAAAAAGAAATTAACAGCGAAGAATTCATGGGCAAATTAGAAAAATATATTAATTCAAAATTCGATAAATTAGTAGTTAGGTATTAAAAATGTCGCAATTGGGGACAGTCCCCAACTGCGACATTTTTTAATAAAGCATTGATTTTCTAATATTTATAAGTTAATAAAATAAAAAAAATAGTATAAAATATATTTATAAGAATAATAGAACAATGTAAAAAAAGCAATAATAATCATATATTTATACTAAACAAAACAACAATAAAAACAAATTTTGTTTAGCGTACTAAACAAAATTGCTGACAAAATAAAAGAATTAAGATATAATAAAATAAAGTAAATTAAAAGGAGACGAAAATGATTATTCGTGAAAAATATTTATCTAAAATTAGACCCTTTTATGAGCAAGACTTAATAAAAGTTATAACAGGGGTTAGAAGGTGTGGTAATATCGGTTATATTGTTACAAATAATAGACGAATTAAAAGAAAAAGGAATACCAGAATCACAAATAATATATATAAACTTTGAATATGAAGATTATGCCTTTATAAAAAATGATATTGATTTACATCAATTTATAAAAGAAAAAATAATAAATAAAAATAAATATTATTTATTATTTGATGAAATTCAAAATGTTGAGCATTGGGAAAAAGCTGTCAATTCATTCAAAGCATCTAAGAATGTATCAATATTTATTACAGGTTCTAATAGTGACTTGCTATCAGGGGATCTTGCTACGCATATAGCAGGAAGATATGTAAGTTTCAAAGTATATCCATTTACTTTTAAAGAAGTATGTGAATTAAAAAATATAACAGATGCAAAAGATATAGAAGAAGCATTTAATGATTATATAACTTGGGGTGGAATGCCACAAAGGTTTATGATGGTAGATGAAATTCAAACTAGAACCTATTTATCAGACATTTACAATTCAATTTTAATAAAAGATATTGTATCGAGATTTAATATAAAAGATCTAGATTTATTTAACAGAATAGTAGAATATATAGTAACTACACCAGCTCAAAACTTTTCAGCAGAAAGTTTGTCAAAATATTTTGCGAATAAAGAAGATAGAGAAGTTTCAAAAATAACTTTATATAACTATTTAGAATATATGTCAAAAGCTATGATAATAAATAAAGCTGACAGATATGATGTTAGGGGAAAAAGAATATTAAATGGAAAATATAAATATTATTTAACAGATTTAGGTTTTGGGCAAATAATGAATATTGGAAAAAAACCACAACTAGGAGCATATTTAGAAAATATTGTATATAATGAATTACTTTCTAGAGAATATGATGTTAAAATAGGAAATTTAGAAAATGGAGAAATAGATTTTATAGCAACAAGATTTAAGGAAAAAATATATATACAAGTAGCATATATTTTAGCAGACGATTCTGTCATCCAAAGAGAATTTGGAGCATTTAAAAATATAGATGATAATTATCCTAAATATGTATTAACAATGGACAAAT
Organism: uncultured Clostridia bacterium; assembly: GCA_947626235.1. GTDB lineage: Bacteria > Bacillota > Clostridia > TANB77 > CAG-508 > UMGS1663. Next base: position 12,824 of record CANQRI010000019.1, read on the forward strand.
TTGACTTTTCACAAAATGGCATAATTCATAAAAACGTAATAGATTGGTTGTTAGAAAAATAAGTTAAAATATTATGAAAAACAAATAAACTAACATACAATTGATGGCAGTCACAAATTGTGATTGCCATTAATTGTATGTGTAAAAATAACAAAAGAACAATTATAAAGAACTTTCGACAAGCGACTAAAAATTTTAAATATTCACCCATTTTCAAAAGACTACATAATATATATCAAAATAATTACAGAAAGGGTGAAACAAATGCAAAGTTATGTAATAGAAGGAGGACGCAAACTGGAAGGGGAAGTGTACATATCTGGTTCCAAAAATGCTTCACTTCCAATAATTGCAGGCAGTATATTAAACGGAAACATAAGTAAATTGTATAATGTGCCAAACATACACGATACACAAATAACACTAAAAATATTAAAACTACTAGGATGTAAAGTAAAAAAGAATGGAAAAAAAATAGAAATAAATTCAAAATACATAAATAAAAAAGAAATACCAGAAGATTTAATGAGACAAATGCGCTCAACGGTAATAATGGCAGGGGCAATAATAGGAAGATTCAAAGAGGCAACATTCTCATATCCAGGGGGATGTGAAATAGGAGCAAGGCCTATAGACCTACATTTAAGTGCATTTAAAAAATTAGGAATAAATATTGAAGAAAACTCTGGATTTATTAGGTGTAGTTGTGATAAAATAGTAGGTGCAAATATAAATTTAGATTTTCCAAGCGTAGGTGCAACAGAAAATATTATATTAGCAACAGTGCTAGCAGAGGGAATAACAACAATTTCAAATGCAGCAATGGAACCGGAAATAGAAGATTTAGCAAATTATTTAAACAAGATGGGGGCAAAAATAGAAGGTGCAGGCACAAACTTTATAAAAATAACAGGAGTAAAAAAGTTAAAAGAAGTAAGTTATAAAGTAATGCCAGACAGAATAGAGGCAGGTACATTTTTATGTGCAGGAGCAACATAGAATTAAAAGAAGTAATACCTGAGCACATTACACCAGCTCTTCATAAATTGCAAGAAGCGGGTTGTAACATAGAAATAGAAAATAGAAGTATAAAGCTACAAGCACCAAAAAAATTAAAAGCAATAGATATAAAAACAATGCCATACCCAGGCTTCCCAACAGATTTGCAATCAATATTTGGAGCGGTTTTAGCAACTTGCAAAGGTACATCAACAATAGTAGAAAACATATTTGAAAATAGGTATAAATACTTATACGAATTGCAAAGGATGGGAGCAAAAATAACAATAGAAGGAAAAATGGCTGTAATAAAAGGAGTGCGAAGGTTATCTGCAACAAATGTTAATAGTACAGACTTAAGAGGAGGCGCGGCATTAGTATTAGCAGGGCTTTCAGCTAAAGGCACAACAAAAGTGGAAAATATAGAATATATATTAAGAGGTTATGAAAAGTTTGAAGAAAAACTTCAAAAACTAGGAGCAAAAATTTATATTAAAAATAATTAAAACATTCGATAAATTTGAATAAACAATAATTAATAAGATAGTTAAAAACTGTTATAAACGAAAGAAGGTGAGATAATGGGGAAAACATTTAATTTAGATGAAGAAGTAATAATAGGAATGCCAAATAACAAAAGTCCAAAAGGTAAAAAACAACAAAACAAAGCAAAATCGAATGCAAATAAAAAGGCAAGTACAAATAAGAAATCAAACGCGAATAAAAAAACAAGTGCAAATGAGAAATCAAACGTAAATAAAAAAGTAAGTGCAAATAAGAAACCAAACACAAACCAAAAAGCAAATGTAAATAAGAAAGCAACTACAAACAAAAAAGAAGTAACACCAGAGCAACAAAGAAAAAGAAAAATAATATACAAAATATTAAAAATAGTAATTGTAATATTAATATTATTAGTAGCAATTTTACTTACAATGTTTTCACCATTATTTAATATAAAAGAAATAAAAGTTTCAGGCAATAGTAAAATATCAGCAGAAACAATCATAAGCTTATCCAAAATAGAAGTTGGACAAAACATATATAAAATAAATGATGGAAATGTAGAAAAGGCACTAAAAGAAAATGCATACATAGAAAAAGTAAAAATAGAAAGAGCATTACCATCTATTATAGAGTTAAAAGTAGAAGAAAGAGTAGCAACTTTTATGTTGGAATATGGAAATGGCTATGTATATTTAAATAATCAAGGGTATATGTTAGAAATATCAGATCAAAAAATAGAAGTTCCAATAATACAAGGAGCACAAGTGCTTGACGAAGACATAAAAGCAGGAAATAGGCTTCCTAAAGAGGACTTACAAAAAATGGAGATGGTACTAAAAATAATAGAAGCAACAAAGCAAGCGGGAATAACAGATTTACTTACAAGAATAGACATATCAGATGAAACAAATTATAAAGCAATGTTTGAAACAGAAAGAAAAGTAGCACATTTAGGAGATTGCTCTAACATAGTTAACAAAATGAAATTTGTAGAAGAAATAATAAGAGACCAAAAAAATACTCCTGGTGAAATATTTGTAAATATAAATTTAAACGAAAGTAATCCATATTTTAGATCGCAAGTGTAGTCAAAAATATAAATAAGCAGATAGGAAGTGAAAATTTAGATGAAAAATAAAAGTAAAGCAGCAATAGTCATTTCAATTTCATGTGCATTATTAACAGTAGGAATAATAGTGCAATTAAATACAATGAAGGATTTAGACAAAACAGTTGGAGGAGAAGACTTCGCACAAAGTGACTTAAGGGATGAAGTTTTAAGGTGGAAAGAAAAATATGATAATACAGCAAAAGAAATAGAAGAAGCCGAAAAACAACTAGCAGAGGTAAGAGAAAAATCTACGGAAAATGATGATGGACTATCAGAAACAGAGCAGCAAATAAAAAATAATTATAACTTATTAGGGACAACAAATTTAGAAGGTCCAGGAGTAGAGATTACAGTTACAGATGATAAAGACATAAATCCATCAACAGCAAGTGCACTAATAAATTTAGGAAATTATATAGTACATTATAGTGATATTATGCAAATAGTAAATGAGTTAAAAAATGCAGGGGCAGAAGCAATTTCTGTAAATGGTCAAAGAATAGTAAGAACAACATCAATAAGATGTATAGGAAATGTAATAATGATAAATGATGAAAAGGTAGGAGCACCGTTCACAATAAGAGCAATAGGTCTTCCAGAAATGCTAGAACCTGCATTAACAAGGTTAGGTGGATATTTACAAGTTTTAAATGATGCAGGACTAGAAACAGATGTAAAAAGGCTAGATAAAGTAGAAATACCAAAGTATACAGGTGCATTTCAAGCAAAATACATGAAAACAGTAAAATAGAAACACATAATAAAAGTAAGAGGTGAAAATATTGGATAAAGATAAAATAATATTAAGTATAGCAATAGGCTTTGTCTGCGTAATATTAATTGCCATAATGTTCACACAATTTAAAACAATAGATGAGGCAGATATAGTGGGAATAACAACAGCAAGAGAAGATGAGTTAACCACAATGCTTGCAACATGGAAACAAAAACAAGCAGAATTACAAGAGCAACTAGATAGTACAAGGCAAAGAATAGATGAGTATAATGAAAAAATTTCATCAAATCAAGCTGCAGAAGAATTGTTACAAGACGAATTAGAACAAACCAATATGCTAACAGGGCAAACTGATGTAGAAGGAGAAGGCATAGTATTAACACTTTCAGATGCAGAAAGGTCAGTTACCTATGAAGACTTATTAGAACTTATAAATGAATTAAGAGGTGCTGGAGCAGAAGCAATATCAATAAATGATCAAAGAATTATAAATATGACAGAAATAGTAGATGCAAATGCAATTTTAGTAAATCAAGAAAGAGTAGTTTCACCATATATAGTAAAAGCAATAGGAGGCATTACATATTTAACCAGTGCTATAAATCAAAAAAATATAGGTTTCGTAGATGTTCGAAGGGGAAGTGGCATAAATGTACAACTAGAAGAAAGCAAAAACGTAAAAATATCTGCATATTCAGGAAGAAGGAGTCAATTAGAATTTAGGTATGCTAAGGAGGTAGAAGAATGATAGTAGTAGCAATAGTAATTGGATGTTTAATAGGAGCGCTAATAGGAACAGTTATGCCAATTATACCATACACATATTCAGGATATTTAGCAATAGCAATTATAGCAGCACTTGATTCAGTATTTGGTGCAATTACATCTAGTTTAAAGAAAAATTTTGATATAAAAATATTTATATCTGGCTTTTTTGTAAATGCAATACTTGCCATGTTACTTACGTATTTAGGTGAAAGGCTAAATATAGATATTCATTTAGCAGCAGTTGTAGTATTTGTGGGAAGAATGTTCAACAATTTAGGAATAATTCGTAGATACTATGTAGAAAAATTAACAAATAAGAAAGTATTTAAAAAGGCAGAAGAAACAATAAAAATAGCAAATGAACAAAATACTGATAAATAAATATAAAAGTAAAAAAAGTAAATAAAAATATAAATAAATAAAGGAAAATTTGTAAAAACAAAGAATATTATATTATGGATTATTTTAAAGAAAACTGATGAAAAAAGTAAATAAAAAACGAAAGATAAGAAAGTGCAAAATGCACTTTCTAATTGTATGCAAAACACACATTTAACATAAAGAATTTAAATAAACAATATATTGCAATAACATTACAAAATTATTACAAAATTATTACAAATTCTATTGACTTTTTTTTAAAAATATAATATTCTAAGTAACAAATAAATTAAGCTAAAAATGGAGGCGTTAACTTTGGCTATCGGGGATATAATAGTAGGTATTGACATAGGCACATCTAAAGTAAGTTTAGTAGTTGGCAAAGTCAATAATTTTAACCAAATAGAAGTAATTTGCAATACTAGTCATAAGTGTAACGGTATAAAAAAATGTAGAATAATAGATGAAGATGAAATTACCCTAGCAGTATCTAAAGTAATAGAGGATGCAGAGCGTGAAACTGAGCTAAAAATCAATTCTGCATATGTAGCAATACCAGGAAAATATGTTACAATAGTACAAAATAGTATTGTAAAAGAAGCAAAAGATAAATACTCAGGAATATCCGCAAAAGATGTAACCTCGAGCATAATGCAAGTAAAAGATGTAGAAATACCAGAAAACAAAATCTTAATCGACATTGTAACAGATAAATTTATACTAGAAGATGGCAAAGAAGTATCAGATCCAATAGGAAATTTAAATTCAAGTTTTACAGTAGAAGCGCAAGTAATTTTAGCGGACAAGGAGTATACAAGGCAAATATCAAACATATTTAAAAAGGTAGGAATAGAAATAGATGGTTTTATTCCAGTAACATTAGCAGAAAGAAATTTAATGTTAGACAGTAACGAGTTAACCGACAATATAATGTTATTAGACATCGGCGCAGGTAATACGGAAATAGGCGTATTCGAACAAAACGGCTTTGTATACACAAACACACTTCCACTTGGAGGAGATACAATCACATCTGACATATCTTTAGTATTAAACATAGAGTTAGAAGAAGCAGAAAAGTTAAAAAAACAATACGGGTTAGCTCTAAAATCATACATAGATAATGATAATGAAATAATATTAAACACATATAAAGGGGATAGCAAAACTAGGGCAATAAAAAGTTCAGAATTAATAGAAGTAATAGAAGCCAGAATTGAAGAAATATTCTCACTAGTAAATAAGGACATTATGGCGCAAGGCATAAAACAAAGAATTAACAATGTAATATTAACTGGTCAAGGAATTACAAACATTAGTAAAAGTGATGTAGCAGGAAAAGTAGCACTAAATATACCTGTTAAAATTTCAACAGGAAGGTTAATTAGTACAGTAAGGCCTGAATACAGAACAGCATATTCTCTAGTAAGGTATGTAGCAGCAAAACCTTTTGCTAAAACAGTATCAAGTAGTATAGATTCAAACTCACAAGAAAGCATATTCAAAACAATAATAGAAAGGATAAAAGAGTTTTTCTATAGTTAAAGTTATTAATTTTAAAAATATATAATTAATTTGGAGGAGGAGAAAACATGATGTTAGATAGCGTTGAAGAAAATACAATGTTAGATGGAACAGCTACAATAAAAGTAATTGGCGTAGGTGGAGCTGGAAACAATGCGGTAAACAGAATGGTCGATTCAGGAATAAAAGGTGTAGACTTTATCGCAGTAAATACAGATAGACAAGCCCTACTACAATCAAAAGCAGCATCTAAAATACAAATAGGCGAGAAAATAACAAGAGGTTTAGGAGCAGGAGCAAATCCTGATATTGGAGCACAAGCAGCAGAGGAAAGCAAGGCAGAAATTCAAGAAGCATTAAGAGGAGCAGACATGGTATTTGTTACAGCCGGAATGGGTGGAGGAACAGGTACTGGTGCAGCACCAATAGTTGCAAGTGTAGCAAAAGAAATGGGAATACTAACAATAGGAGTTGTTACAAAACCATTTACATTTGAAGGAAAGAAACGTTTATCTCAAGCAGAACGTGGAATAGAAAGTTTAAAAGGAAAAGTAGATACACTAGTAGTAATACCAAACGACAAATTACTACAAGTAATAGATAGAAAAACATCAATAATCGAAGCATTCAAAATGGCAGACGATATCTTAAGACAAGGTGTTCAAGGTATATCAGACTTAATTGCAATTCCA
>CANQRI010000020.1 GCA_947626235.1 uncultured Clostridia bacterium
ATAGATAAAGGTGAATTAGTATTAACAGCATATAGAACAGGTTCACATTCAGATTTATTTTAAAAAATAAATGTAAAATTAAATTATATCTTAGAATATAAAAATGGTATATATTTAAAATATACCATTTTATTTATACTTTTTTTCAAAGTTCATTGTATTACATTTCAATTATTCCTTGAGATAAAAACCTTGTTACGTTTTTTTCAGATATACCTGTGCTACAAGATATCTGTTCAATAGATGTAGTAGTAACATTATTTTCAGCTAAGTAATCTTTTAATTTTGAAAGTTCAAGCCTCTCTTGAGCTTCACAGTTTGGACAAACTACACCATTAGATGTAAAGAAAGCCCCACAACGGCTACATGTATTTAATTCCATTTTACATTCATCCTTTCGTGTTCAGTATAGCTCATAAGAAATGAAGCTAACTGATATAAAAATACAAATTATTCTATAATTTGACACATATTATATCACATAAAAATAAAAATAAAAAGATAATTTTAAAAAATAGTTGTAATTTTAAAATAAAGAATATATAATAATGATAATTATTATCAAAATTGATAAAAGTAATTAAATTTTCATGAAAAATATATGTGCCTTTGAGAAAAATAAGAAAGGAATGAAGTTTGAAATGAAAAAGTATAGTAGGCAAAGGGAGTTAATATTAAATTCTTTAAGGAATAGAACAGATCATCCAACAGCCGAGGTTCTTTATAAAGATTTAAAAAATGATATGCCGGCAATAGGTATAGCAACAGTGTATAGAAATCTAGCAGAATTATGCGAAAATGGAAACATAATAAAAATAAAGTCTAGCACAGGTGCAGATAGATATGATGGAAGACTAGAACCTCATATACATTTTGAATGTAATGAATGTCATGAAATATATGATATAGGAATAGAAGAAATGTCAACTAAAAGAATAGAAAATGAAATTAGAAGGCTTACAGAAGATATAGGGGCGGAATATGCAAATTCAAGTATATACATAACAGGGCTTTGTAAAAAATGTAAAGTATTAGTTAATTTAAATTACTAATAAAAAAACCTTATATTAGTTACGTTTAAGTAACACAATATAAGGTTATATTTTTGTTAAATTACAATTTATTAGTCAAAAATATTTTTATGATGTTAGCAATTATCCATTTATTTGTTTTGCAACTTCTTCAGCAAAATTTTCTTCTCTTTTTTCTAAGCCTTCGCCTTTTTCAATTCTAGAAAATCTTACTATTTCTGCACCTTTAGCATCTACCATTTTTCCAACTTTTTCATCTGGATTTTTTACAAATGGTTGCTCTACTAAACAAATTTCTCCATAGAATTTTGAAATTCTTCCTTGTACCATTTTTTCAGCTATTTCTTCAGGTTTTCCTTCATTCATAGCTTGAGCTTTTAAAATATCCATTTCTTTTTGAACTCTTTCTTGAGGTACAGCTTCTCTGTTTAAGAATTCTGGTTTAGCTGCTGCAATTTGCATACATACATCTTTTGCAACTTCTTCAGTAGCATTATTCATTTCTACTAAAACAGCTATTTTACCATCTCCATGAATATATTTAGTAATAGTTCCATTAGTTGTTTCAAATCTATCGAATCTTCTTATTGACATATTTTCACCAATTGTAGCTATTTTTTCAGTTAAAACATCTTGAACTGTTTTTCCTGCATCAGCTATAGATTCTTCAGCTAATAATTCTTCAACGTTTGCTGGTGATTTTATAGCTATTTGTTTTGCAACGTTTTCTACGAAAGTTCTGAATTCTTCGTTTTTTGCAACGAAGTCAGTTTCTGCATTAACTTCTACTGCAACACCAACTTTTTTATCATCTGAAACATAAGCTGTAGCTAAACCTTCAGCTGCTATTCTTCCAGATTTTTTAGCGGCCTTTGAAAGACCTCTTTCACGTAATAATTCAATTGCTTTTTCTTCATTTCCATCAGTTTCTGTTAAAACTTTTTTGCAGTCCATCATGCCTGCACCTGTTTTTTCTCTTAATTCTTTAACTTGACTTGCTGTAATCATTTTATTTCCCCCTTATAATATTTTTTATCTATTGTTATAAAAAGTGGTAGAGCAGATAAAGCTCTACCCATTTATAATATGACTTTATAATTATTCTTCTACTTTTGTTGTAGCTTCTTCTTCAGCAACAACTTCTTCCATGCTTTCTGGTTCTGCATCTTCAGAATTACTATTATCTACGCCAGAATCCATAGATTCACCTTGTTTTCCTTCTATAATAGCATTAGCCATTGCATCAGCTATTAATTTAACTGAACGAATAGCATCGTCATTTCCAGGTATTACATAGTCTAAATCTTCTGGATTACAGTTTGTATCAATTAAACCTACAACTGGAATATTTAATTTTTTAGCTTCTAATATAGCAATTCTTTCTTTTTTAGGATCTACTACAAAAATAACTCCTGGTAAATCAACCATTTCTTTAATACCGCCAAGGTTCTTTTCTAGTTTTTCCATTTCCTTTTTCAAAAGAATAACTTCTTTTTTAGGTAATACATCGAAAGTTCCATCTTCTTGCATTGTTTCTAATTCTTTTAATCTGTCTACTCTTTCTCTAATTGTTTTGAAGTTTGTTAACATTCCACCTAACCATCTTTGGTTAATATAGAACATTCCACTTTTTTCAGCAGCATCCTTCATACATTCTTGTGCTTGTTTTTTAGTTCCCACAAATAGAACTGTTTTTCCTTCTTCAGCTTGCTCTTTTAAGAAAGCATAAGCTTCATCAATTTTTTTAGATGTTTTTTGTAGATCTATAATGTGAATACCATTTCTTTCTTGAAAAATGTATTCTGCCATTTTAGGATCCCATCTTCTTGTTTGATGTCCAAAATGAACACCTGCTTCAAGTAATTGTTTCATTGCAACTACTGCCATTTTAATTTCCTCCTTTTTTGTTTTACCTCCACTTTATTTTAGCATTTAAAAAGACTTGTTTTTACTCAAAAATGTGCTTCTATAAGCTAAATAATTTGCTTTATATTTTGGGGCAAAAACAAGCACACTTTTTAAACTTTATAAAGTGTGTGTATTTTTTACGTATAATATAATAACATAAAAATGCCAGAAATGCAATACTAAAACCATAAAAACTTAGGTTAATGTTATGTTTATAAGGAATTTTTACTTAATATGTATAAGTTATATATAAGTAAGTATGTCTTAAAAATCGAAAAATGATGAAAATTGGTGAATTTTTTTTGTTGACATAAGCTAAAACATATGCTATAAATATAGAACAAAACATTGTTACAATGTAAATTCAAAAAATAGAAATACGGATTTATTCAATAGTATTATTAAAAAAGAACATTAGTTATAAGTTAATTCAAAAGCAAAAATCAGTAAATATGATTAAAATCTGTAGTAAAAATCAAAAAAATAAAGAAATAATAAGAAAGGAGTAGTAATTGAATAATTAATTTTATAATAAACCTATAAATAAAGTTTGACTTAAATACAATAAAAATTATAATATAAGGAGGAAGATGAAATTGGAATATTTTACTTATGATATGTACTTAAAGTATATAAATAATAGAACAAATGAAATATATAAAGTGCAAGAAGAAAACGAAGAATATAACTGCGAGGAAAAGCCTAATAATTATCATGACAAGTTATATAGGGATTTATTATCAGATGAGCAAGATGTAGTAAAGTTGTTAAATAACTTTATAATGCAAAAGAAAAAGATAGAAGATGGAAAGTTAGAAAAATACAATAGTAGTTTTATAACAAAAGAATATAAGAATAGGGAATCAGATATAGTATATAAAATAAAAGACACAAATACATTTATATTAATAGAGCATCAATCTTATATAGATTTATCAATGCCGTACAGAATGTTAGAATATGCAGTAGAAATAATAAGGGATACAGTAGAAAAAACAAAGATGAAAGCAAGTAAATACATGTATCCACAGGTAGCGCTAATAGTATTATATACAGGAAATGACAAATGGAATGTGCCAATAGAGTATAAAAACATATCAGATAATTATTTAGAAGAAGGAGTAAATATAAAATATAATTTAATAGATATAGATGAATATACAAAAGAGGAATTAATAGAAAATAAATGTATGATATCAAAAGTAATGGCAATAGAAAAATGCAAAACAGAAGAAGAACTAAAAGAAACATTAGAAAAATTAATAAATACAACTAAAGAAGCAAATGACAAAGAAAAAATAAGAAGGATAATACAATACATATTAAGTCCGATAATAGGGAAAGAGGAAGCAGGAATATTATTAAATAAGTTAAAGGAAGGAGAAAAAAGTATGGCAGGAATGTTAGAAACTAATTTGAGAAAAGAAAGAATGAAATTAATAGCAGAAAGTGAAAAGCGCGGAGTTATAAATGTGGCTAAAGAAATGCTAAAGGAGCAAATAGAAATAGAAAAAATAGCAAAAGTAACAAAGTTAAAAAAAGAAGAAGTAAAACAATTGAAAGAACAAATGGCAATTTAAATAATCAAAATGAATAAGAAGATAAGAAATGTAAGGAATTAATTCTACAAAATCAGTGTCATTTCTACAAAATTCGACATATCATATAGTATATGGTTGGTTTTAAGAGGTGATACTTGTGCGAACTTTAAAAAAAGGCGATATTGTAGGAAGAATATCATATAATAAAGATATTATATTTGAAATAAAAAATATAATAGAAATAAGTAACAATAAAAAAATAGCAATACTAAAAGGAATAACAGAAAGAATAGAAGCAGACAGCTACTTAGATGACCTAGAATTAATGGACAAGAGGGATATAGAGTTAAGGATAAGAACGCTTGACCAAAAAATTCAAACAAGAATAGATGAATGTATAGAAAAATCAGAACAATATATAAACAAGGCAAAGAAATGGTTTGGCATAAATAGTAAAGAAAGTAGAAGTTCAAAAATAGTATATACTGGCAAGATATTACATTTAGATGGGGACAAAAGATATGCAGAAAAATCAATAAGATATTATAGAAGTTTAGGGTTAGACGCGACAGTAAGAAATATATCAGAAAACAGGCAACCATTAGTAGTACAAAACCTTTTAGATAAATATAACCCAGATATATTAATAATTACTGGACATGATGGCATGATAAAAAAGCAAACAGCTTACAATGATATACACAACTATAGAAATTCCAAATATTTTATAAATACTGTAAAAATAGCAAGAGGGTGGTGTACAGACAACAGAAAAGATTTAGCCATATTTGCAGGAGCTTGCCAAAGCTATTATGAGGCAATAATACTTGCAGGGGCAAACTTTGCATCTTCACCTGCTAGAATAATGATAGATTTTATAGATCCACTAATAGTAGCAGAAAGAATAGCAACAACGGAGTACACAAAATATTTAACAATAAATGATATTGAGGAAGAATTACGAGATGGAAAAAATGGAGTAAGTGGAATAGGCTCAATGGGAAAGAAAAAAATTCTGAACTAAACTATAGGGGACGGGGTTAAATAGTTTAGTGGAATTGCATTAAAAATATTTGTACAATATTATTAATATATTGGTGTTTTAATTTTGTACAATAAAATAATCATTCCACTAAACTATTTAACCCCGTCCCCTATAGTTTAGTAATGAAATAGTAATAGAACTGTAATATAATTGTAACAAAACCGAAAAACCGTATAAATAGCCAGCTTCAAGCAATAGCAGACATCATTTACCATTGACTTTTAATGTAGAAAATGATAGAATAAAATCAGATTTTAAAAGTAGGTGATATAATGATTTGTAAAAACGATATTATGAATTTGAAAACAGATATTGATGAAATGATAGGGCAAAAAATTATTGTAAAAGGCTCTTTAGGAAGAAACAAATCGTTTGAAAAAGAAGCTACAATAGAAAAAGCATATCCTAACATTTTTGTAGTAAAATATGAAGAAAACGAAAGAAATGTTACTTATAGCTATACAGATGTATTAACTAGAACAGTTGAGGTTCAAGTGTTTGATGGACAAAACTATAGCCCATTAATCCCACCTCCAGCAGTAGCAGTAGCAAAATAGATATACAAAAGTTTAAAACAATAAAAAACTAGCGAAAACATAACAAAATACATAAAGAAAAATATAAAATGAAAGTTGCAAAAGTAAAAATACCATAAAAAACATAAGAGATAATATTAATTCAAAAAAATTCCTATATTAATAGGAATTTTTTTGTGGTCTGTACAATATATATTAAATAATAAAAAATGAAGGAGGTAAATAGTATGTCAGTACAGACAGAAAAGGAGATGCTTTGCATAAACCAAATAATAGGACAAAAATCTCAACCAATTATGGTAGAAACAGACTGCGTGGTTCCAGATATAAAGCCTGATATATTAAATACAATTAGTACAACGGGTACAGTATGTATATACAAAAAAGAGGTGTTGGATGGCAAAGTAAAGCTAGAGGGAACTATAAACACATATGTAATATATATAGCAGACAATGAAAATGCAGAGATAAGAAGCATAAATACAAATGTAGATTTTTCTAATACCATAGATGTTGAAAATGCAAGAGAAGGAATGATATTAGAAGAAAATTGCAAACTTAAATTGATAGAATGTAGAGTATTAAATGGAAGAAAAATAAATATAAAAGCAGTTATAGATGTTGATTTAAAGGTATCTTCAAACGAAAATATGGAATTTGTAAGACAAATTTCAGATATAAATGATGTTCAATTATTAAATGAACAAATGCAAATAAATTCTTTACTGGGAAATGGTAATACAGTTGCATATGCAAAAGACACTTTAATGATAGATGATGTAGACGATTTAGCTGAAATTATGAAGGTAAATGTAGATATAAAAAATAAGGATACAAAAATAAGCTATAACAAAGTATTGGTAAAAGCAGATGCTAATGTAAAAATAATGTATTTAACAGCAGATGGCAGGGTAAATAGCATTTCAAACTTAATACCTATTATGGGATTTATAGATGTTCCCAATATTACTGACGATAATTTATGTGATGTAAGTTATGAAGTGAAAAATTTGATAATAAAGCCAAATAGTGTAGAGGAACATTCGGTATATGTAGAAATAGAAATAGCTGTAAATTGCAATGTATATGAAACAAAGGAATTAAATATTATACAAGATTTATATAGTCCAACAACAAATTTGGTGTATAAGCAAAAAATGATACAGGCAATGTCGCAAAAGACAATTTTGAAAGATATGTGCCCTATAAGGGAAACGCAGTTTGTTTCTGAAATAGGTAATGGCAAAATTTATGATGTTGATATAGCATGTACAACACTAAATAGAAATGTATTAAAAGACAAAATTATGTATGATGGGGAGTTGGAGTTAAAATTTGCTTTTGCACGAGAGGATAATAAATTAAATATAAAAACTATAAATCTTCCATTTAATTATAATATGGAATGTAATGGAGTAAATTCAAATTCACAAGTAGATACTCAAATGGAAATAAATTCGCAGGATTTTGTAGTATTGCCCGATGGAAGCATTGATATAAAAATAGATGTAGACTTTGTTGCAAATGTGTCTAACACTAGAAATATAAATGTTATTGAACAAATTGATGTGGAGGAGAATAGGAATTTCGAAAGATTTAGTGTAGTTATATATTTTGTAAAGCCAGGAGATACTTTGTGGAAAATAGCAAAGGAATTTAAAAGTACGGTTTCTAATATAGCTAAATTAAACGATATTGAAAATGAAAATAATATAAATGTTGGTGAGCAGTTATTTATACCAATGTTTAGATGATGATATGGATAAAATTTATTCAAGAACACGCATAAGATTGCCTAAAGTTAATGTATCTTTTTTTAAAAAGAACAATAAAAATACACCGTTATTTAAAGTTGTGGCAATAATAGTTATTGCAATTATTACAGCTAGTATAATAATTAGAAGTATAAACCCAATAATAGAAAAGAATTGTGAGAATATGGCTAAAAGTATTGCCACAAAAATTTCTAATGAGCAAGCAACTTTAGTAATGTCAAAATATAAATATGACGATTTATGTAATATTTCAAAGGATACCAATGGAAATATTGCTATGATAAGTGCCAATATTATAACTGTTAATGAAATTATTTCAGATATAGCAGTGAAAATACAAGATGAGTTGAATAATGAAAATAATAACAGTTTTGATATGAGATTAGGAGCTTTTACAGGAATTAGACTTTTATCTGGTTTTGGTCCTAATATAAAGATAAGGATGTCTACAATAGGAAATTTAGACACAAACTTGAAGTCTGAATTTACATCGGCAGGGGTGAATCAAACTTTGCATAGAATATATTTGGAAATAAAGTGCACAGTTGCAATTCTTACTCCTTTTGAAACAATGGAGGAGGAAATATTGAATCAGGTGTTGCTTTCAGAGGCTGTTATTGTTGGAACGACTCCAAATACTTATTATAATTTGGAGGGAATGGGGAATAATAATTTGTTTGACGTAATAGAATGAGAAATGTAATGGGGTATAAAGATATATGCTAACAAGTAAAATTTGGTAAAAACTAGAAAAATACCAGCAAAAACTAGACATTTACATAAAAAAGTGCTATAATATAATTGTAATGTTTTGTAGTAAAAGAAAATAGAAAACAACGTAGGAGGAAACATTTATGAAGGGCAAGAAGTATATGGCAACAAAAGAGTGTGAAGAGGTTTTCAGAAGGGTAAAAAAGCTTTACAAGGAAGAGCGGCTGGCCATCAAAAAAAATGGTGCAATTTCTGTTGATTTGATGCAGGAAAGAGGTGAGTTCCTTTGGGAGCTGTACAACACGGAAAGCGTGATTCTTATTGATGATAAACTCATCAATAGCATCATGAAAGGATACTAATAAGATAGTTCTGTATTTCGTGTGTATCGTAAACCTGATGCCTGATATTCCGGTGGAATTGGTGCCGGTGAATTTTACTGGAAAGTATGCCGAAGTCTACAAAGCAGCAGTCAATTCCGGCTCGCATGCAAACCCGATGTTGCTCCCTGGATTATACAGGGCATGGCAGGAGGAAGATATGGCATATAGTTCCATTCCAGTAGTAGTCAATTCTGCAGAAAGCTTGGAACAGTAAGAGCCTCTACTCTCACCAAAACATTTCTTAAAGCCGGGAGGTAATTTTCTCCCGGTTTTTTCTTTTTTACTTTAGGGGGAAGCAACAGATTCCATTCGCTGTTTATTATAAATATCAAATATTAAATGAGAGTAAAAATTAAAAAGCCAGTAATATAAATTACTGACTTTTTTTCGTGTTCTATATATAAAACACAACAAATTTGAAATTTCATAAGATTATCTTTTGCTAAATTGAGGAGCTTTTCTTGATTTCTTAAGACCATATTTCTTTCTTTCCTTCATACGAGGATCTCTTGTAAGATATCCGTTAGCTTTAAGAATAGGTCTAAATTCTCCGTTTGCTTCATTTAATGCTCTTGCTATTCCGTGACGAATTGCACCAGCTTGACCAGTGAATCCACCACCAACTACTTTTGCAATAACATCATATTTAGATAATGTATTTGTTGCTGTAAGTGGTTGCTTAACTATAACCTTTAGAACTTCAGTTCCAAAGTATTCATCTATATTTTTACCGTTGACTGTAATTGTTCCTTTACCTTCAACTAATCTTACTCTAGCGATAGATTTTTTTCTTCTACCAGTACCATAGAAAACTATTTTTTCTGATTTTGTTCTAGCCATTATTTTACCTCCCATACTTCTGGTTTTTGAGCGATATTTTCATGCTCGCTACCAGCATAAACTCTTAATTTTTTAATCATTTGTCTTCCTAGACTGTTATGTGGAAGCATTCCTTTAACTGCTCTAAATATAGCTTCTTCTGGTTTGTTTTCCATCATTACTCTTGCAGAAGTTTCTTTCATTCCACCGATATAACCAGAGAAATGTCTATAAACTTTTTGATCTAATTTCTTTCCTGTTAAAACTGCATCTTTGCAATTTAAAATGATAACATGATCACCAACATCCATATTAGGTGTATATTCTGGTTTATGTTTTCCTCTTAATAATCTTGCAGCTTCTGTAGCTACTCTACCTATTGGCTTATTAGTAGCATCAATTATATACCATTTTCTTTTGATTTCATCTTTTTTTACACTATATGTAGTATTATTCATGGTAATAAATACCCTCCATTCATATTAAAATATTATTTATATGAAACCTCTGACAAAGCCACCGGGGAGAAGCCTTAACAAAGATTACATCGCAATATAATTAGTGCATTAAAGTTGTGTAAGGTGCTATATCATTAAAGTTCTGTAAAATGCTATATAGCTTAAGCACATTAACATTTTATAATGACAATTTATTACATCATCTCAATAATGCGATATTATTTTAATACAAAAAACAAAAAAAGTCAAGAAAATTTTAAAAAATACTTGACTTTTTATGGAAATTACGTTATCATAATACATGTCGAACAAAGAAGAAGCTATCCACTTCTCACCTTATCTTATGGAAAAAGGTTAATATAAAGGCTTTTTAGAGGGGAAATTTTAAGCAAATACAAAGTTTAAAATTGGCTCTAAATGTCTATATATTGTTGTAGTGGATTGGCAAAAATGTCAATCTTTTTTGTTTGCAAAAGAGAATTTGGAGGTGTTTTAAATAAAACAAGATTTACCTATTAATGAACAAATTAGAGCAAAAGAAGTTCAAATAATTGATAACGAAGGCAACAAAGTTGGCCCAATATCAATTAATGAAGCATTAGATTTAGCATATGACCAAAAATTAGATTTAGTACTTGTTGCACCAAATGCAGATGTACCAGTATGTAAGCTAATGAATTATGGAAAATACAAATTTGAACAAGCTAAAAAAGAAAAAGAAGCAAAGAAAAAGCAAAAAACTTATGAAGTAAAAGAAATAAGAATTACACCTAATATTGAAGAACATGACTTTGGTTTCAAAACAAAAAATGCAAAAAAATTCATTGAAGATGGAAACAAAGTAAAAGTAACAGTTCGCTTCAGAGGTAGAGAATTAAACTACTTAAAATTAGGAGAAGATGCATTAAATAAATTTATAGAAGAATTAGCAGATGTTGCAACTCCTGAAAAGAAGCCAGTATTAGAAGGTAAAAACATGTTTATTATATTAGCTAAAAAAGTTGAAAACAAAGCTAATTAAAATAAAGTATATTTTCAATTAAAGATAGGGGGAAGTATTATGCCAAAATTAAAAACAAATAAAGCTGCAAAGAAAAGATATTCTTATACAGCAACAGGAAAAGTAAAAAGAACAAAAGCAAATAGAAGACATTTATTAGCAAATAAAACAGCAAGAGCAAAATCAAGAGGAAAAATACAAGATGCTTATGCAGATAAAACATGTGAAGCAGGAATTAAGAAAATGTTACCATATGGTAATTAAAAATCGGAGAAAGTTAAGGAAGGTGATATAAATGGCAAGAGTAAAAACAGCAATAGCTACACGTAAAAAACATAAAAAAATATTAAAAAGAGCAAAGGGTTATTATGGAGCAAAACATTATAGATTTAGGCAAGCAAAACAAGCAGTTATGAAATCTGGAATGTATGCTTATGTAGGAAGAAAAGATAAAAAAAGTAACTTTAGAAAATTATGGATTGCAAGAATAAATGCCGCTGCAAGAGAAAATGGAACAACATATAGCAAATTAATAGCAGGTTTAAAGAAGGCAAATGTTGTAATAAATAGAAAGATGTTAGCAGAATTAGCAGTAACAGATAAAAACGCATTTGCAGAAATAGTAAAAGTTGCAACAAAATAAATTTTATATATTAAGCTAAAATAAAAAAGATAAATATATAGTTAAAGAAAATATATAATGATAGCTAAATATAAATTGAAGTGAGCCTAAATTATTAGACAAAAGTTTAATAATTTAGGCTCATTTCAAATTTTTTTTATTTATATTATTGTACGGTGTTTGTTGGAGATGTATATGGAGTTCCTACATATTCTGCCTTTCCAAAACCAAGGATTAAGTAGAAAATAGGAGCTAGTAAACATAGACCAACTGTGAAACCAACTTCTTTACCGAATGCTTTTGATAAATTGTAGTTTAGGTAAATAGTCATACCAAGAACTGCAATCCATCCAACAAATGGAATTATAGCTGCTAAATATACTAAAACAAATAATGGTGAAATTCCACTAATTTTGAATAATATTATAATGTTGTATATAGGAATAATTGCCTTCCAACCTTCTTCACCAGCTTTAGTAAATATTTTCCACATAGCAACTATTTGAAGTATTGCAACTGCTAATAACACAATAGAATATACTATAAGCATTGCTCCTAAAGCAGCAAATCCAGCGCTTGCACCTGCTAGTGAATCATAATCATAACCATAATTGTAACCGTAATTGTACATATTTTTAATCCCCTTTCTTTAATTTTTTATATACTAATTTTTACACTTTTCGACAATATTGTCAATAAAAAAACAAAAAATATTATTATATTTGTTAAGTCCAAAATTAATAAGTAGAAATTGCAATATTATATAACTTTCATTTTTAATATTTTTGTGTTAAAATAATAAAGTAAAGTGAGGAAAAATTAATGTTTAATATAGAAGAAGAGTTAAAAAAATTACCTGACAAGCCCGGTGTATATATAATGCATGATAAGAACGATAAAATTATATATGTGGGTAAGGCAATATCATTAAAAAATAGGGTAAGGCAATATTTTAGAAAAACAAATAAAACAAAAAGAATAGAAAATATGGTTTCTTTAATAGATCATTTTGAATATATTGTTGTGGATAATGAAGCGGAAGCCCTTATATTAGAGTGCAATTTAATAAAGAAAAATAGGCCTAAATTTAATGTTTTATTAAAAGATGATAAAACATACCCATATATAAAAATAAATATTAAAGACGATTTTCCTAATATATATATAACCAGAAGAATTTTAAATGATGGTGCTAAATATTTTGGACCTTATGCAAACGCAGGTGCAGCAAAAGAAATGATAGATTTTCTAAAGGAAAAGTTTAAAATTCGCTCATGTAAAAGTTTTAAATACAAAGATAGACCATGTTTAAATTATCATATAAAAAAGTGTTTTGGCCCTTGTATGGGTTATATTTCCAAGGAAGAATATAGAAAACAAATTAATGAAATAATAGCACTTTTAGATGGAAAAACAGAAAAAATATTTAAGCAAATAGATATGGAAATGCAAGAAGCTTCGAAAAATATGCAGTATGAAAAAGCAGCATATTTAAGAGATAAAAAGCTAGCAATAGAAAGAATTTCAGAAAAGCAAAAAGTTTCTAATATTACTGAAAATGATATAGATGTTATAGGAATAGCCAGAAATAATATTGAAGTGTGTATAGAAATATTTTTTGTAAGAAAAACAAAAATGGTTGGTAGAGAACATTACTTTTTTGATAATTTAAATGATGAAGATGATAATCAAATTTTATCAGAGTTTGTAAAGCAATATTATATTGGAAATGTAATGGTTCCAAATAAAATAATGTTGAGGGAAGAAATAGATGAGCAAGAATTAATAGAAAGTGAGCTTTCAAAACAAGCAGGTAGGAAAGTTCAAATAAAAACTCCTCAAAAAGGTGAAAAATTAAGGCTAGTAGAAATGGCAGAAAATAACGCAAAAATAACTTTAGATAATAAGCAAAAGGATAAATACGAAGTGCTAAATGAATTAAAAGAAGTTTTGAATTTAGAAAAAATGCCAAGAAAAATTGAATGTTATGATATTTCCAATATTTCTGGAAATTTTACTGTTGCAGGAATGTGTGTAATGCAAGATGGAATTATAAAGAAAAATATGTCAAGAAGGTTTAAAATAAAAACTATAATTGGTCAAGATGACCCAGCTTGTATGAAGGAAGTAATTACGAGAAGGTTAAAACATTCAATAGAAAATCCTAATGGAAGTTTTGGAAGACTTCCAGATGTAATATTTGTAGATGGTGGAATTACACAAATAAATGCAGCTTTGGAGGTAATAAAAGAGTATAAAGAGCAAGGAATTGACTTACAAATACCTATATTTGGTATGGTAAAAAATGATAAGCATCAAACTAGAGCATTAATGAATAAGCAAAGGCAAGAACTAAAGATATCAGATAAATTATTGAATTTAATAACTTTATTTCAAGATTCTGTTCATGACACAGCTATTGGATATCATAAAAAATTAAGGGAAAATGAAATAACTAAATCAGAGTTAGATGAAGTAGAAGGCATTGGAGATGTAAAAAAGAGGTTATTATTAAAGAAATTCGGTAGCGTGGAGAAAATAAAAGAAGCGGATATTGAAGAACTTATGAAAGTTAAAGGAATAAATAAGAGTTTAGCAGAAAAGCTAAAAAACATGTAAAATAAGTAAAGATAAAAATAGTTAATAAAAAGACTTGTTATACCAAATAGGTGCAACAAGTCTTAAAAAGTTTTGTGTGATTAAGAGTGTAATAGATTAACTGAAATTATTTGAGCTTAAAATACTTTTTGTGCCTATAACCAATTAATTCCTGCAGTCTTAAAAACGAACTTTTAATGTACCAAAGAAGTGAAGGCCTACTAGTAAAAATACTGCTACATGTAGATTTGGCTTCAATGGTACTGCCGTGGGGAATGTAAAAACCAACAAGAGTGTTGTATTGTTTACAGTGACCAATCCTTGAGAAAGGCCGAACCCTTAAATACCGGCATTTTTTGCCTTTGTAGATACAATAATTTTTGTGTTCCATGGGCAAACTCCTCCTGAAAATAGTGTAGAATATTATACAATATAAATTAAAAAAAGTAAAGTAAATCTATTGTAATTTAAAGAAAAAAAAGGTATAATAAAGACCATATTTTACAAGGAGATGAGGTTTATGAAAGTAAGCAGAGAAGAAATTTTGCACATTGCAAAACTTGCAAATTTAAATTTAAAAGAAGATGAAATAGATACTTATTTATTACATTTACAAGATATTTTGAATTTTGCAAATATAGTAAATAATGCACCTGTAGAAGGTTTGCAAGAAACAATAGGGGCAAATGATAACTATAATGTATTTAGAAAAGATGAAGTGGAAGTATTTGAAGATAATGAGGCATTATTACAAAATGCTCCTGAAGAAGAAAGAAATATGTTCAAAATACCAAAAGTAATACAATAATTTAAAGGCAAGCTGAATATTTGTATAGTGCACAACAAAGTGCTAGAAAAGCTATGAAAAGGGGGCATAAACATGGAAATTACAGAACTTACAGTACATGAATTAAAAGAAAAATTAGATAAAAAAGAGTTAACTATAACTCAAATTACAAAGGCTTATGTGGATAGAATGAAGGAAAAAGAAAATGATGTACAAGCTTTTGTAAATACATTGGAAAATGAAGCTTTGGCAAAAGCAGAAGATATAGAAAATAAAGTAAAAAATGGAGAAATGCAAGGAGAATATGTAGGTATTCCAATAGGAATAAAAGATAACATTTGTACAAAAGGTGTAAAAACAACTTGTAGTTCAAAAATGTTAGAAAATTTTGTTGCACCTTATGATGCAACAGTAGTAGAAAAGCTAAATGCTGAAGGTTTAATAGATTTAGGTAAGCTAAATATGGATGAGTTTGCAATGGGAGCTTCAACAGAATATTCTGCATTTAAGAAAACAAGAAATCCATGGAATTTAAATACAGTTCCAGGTGGTTCATCAGGTGGAAGTGCAGCTGCCGTAGCAAGTAATATGGTGCCTTGGGCATTAGGTTCAGATACAGGAGGTTCAATACGTCAACCTGCATCATTTTGTGGAGTAGTTGGTTTAAAGCCAACATATGGTTTAGTATCAAGGTATGGTTTAGTTGCGTTTGCATCATCATTAGACCAAATAGGTCCAATTACCAAAGATGTTGAAGATTCAGCAATATTATTAAATATAATTGCAGGTCATGATAGAAGAGATACAACATCAGAAAATCTTGAGAAAAAGGACTATACAAAGGCACTAAAAAATGATGTAAAAGGAATGAAAATAGGTATTCCAAAAGAGTATTTTGGAGAGGGAATAAATAGCGAAGTAAAGGAAAAGTTATATGAAGCAATAGAAAAATATAAAGAGCTTGGTGCAGAAGTAGAAGAGTTTTCATTAGATATAGCAGACTATGCACTTGCAACATATTATATAATTGCTTGTGCGGAGGCAAGCTCAAATTTAGGAAGGTTTGATGGAATTCGCTATGGTTATAGAACAAAAAATTTTACAAGTTTGAAAGATATATACAGAAATTCTAGAAGTGAAGGTTTTGGTGCAGAAGTAAAAAGAAGAATAATACTTGGAACTTATGTGCTTTCATCAGGATATTATGATGCATATTACAAAAAAGCTCAACAAGTTAGAACTTTAGTTAAGAAAGAGTTTGATAAAGCGTTTGAAAAGTATGATGTTTTACTTACTCCAACTTCACCTAATGTTGCATTTGAAATAGGTACAAAATCTAATAATCCGCTTGAAATGTATTTAGCAGATATTTGTACAGTATCTGTAAATATAGCAGGTCTTCCAGGAATATCTATTCCATGTGGAGTTAATTCAGAGGGTATGCCAATAGGTATGCAGTTAATAGGTCCAAAATTTGGAGAAGAAGATTTATTAAATGCAGCATATACGTATGAACAAGCAGTTAAATTTAGGGAAAAGTATAAACCAGAATTTAAGAAATAAACTTAAACAAACATAAAGCAAGTTAGAGTAAAAGCTATAAATGCTTTAGAAAGGGATGATTGTATAATGGCAAAAGAAGATTATGAGATGGTAATGGGTTTAGAAGTTCATGCAGAGCTTTCTACAAAAACAAAAATATTTTGTAGTTGCCCTACAGAGTTTGGTGCAGAACCTAATAAACATACTTGTCCAGTATGTATGGCAATGCCAGGAACTTTACCAGTATTAAATGAAAAGGTAGTAGAATATGCTGTAAAAGCAGGTCTTGCAACAAATTGTGAAATTTCAAGAAACAGCAAAAACGATAGAAAAAATTATTTTTATCCAGACCTTCCAAAATCATATCAAATTTCACAGTTTGATATGCCACTTTGTGAGCATGGATATGTTGAAATAGATGGAGAAAATGGTGAAAAGAAAAAAATACGCTTAACTCGTATTCATATAGAGGAAGATGCAGGAAAATTAAATCATAATGAATTTGGCGGAGGAAGTTTAGTAGACTTAAACAGAGCAGGAGTTCCTCTAATAGAAATAGTATCTGAGCCTGACTTAAGAAGTCCAGAAGAAGTAGATAAATATTTAAGAAAAATAAAATCAATACTTGAATATATAGAAGTTTCAGACTGTAAAATGCAAGAGGGTTCACTTCGTGCAGACGTAAACGTTTCTGTAAGAAAGAAAGGTGCTACAGAGTTTGGAACACGTACAGAAATGAAAAACATGAATTCTTTTAGGTCAATTGTAAGAGCAATAGAATATGAAGCAGAAAGACAAATTGAAGTTATAGAAGATGGGGGCAAAATAGAGCAAGAAACATTACGTTGGGATGATGTATCGGGAAGAACATTTTCAATGAGAGACAAAGAAGATGCACAAGACTATAGGTACTTCCCAGATCCAGATTTAGTAGCAATTCGTCTATCTGATGAATACATAGAAAACATAAAAAATAATTTACCTGAATTACCAGAAAGTAGAAGGGCTAGATATATTTCAGAATACAATTTAACAGAAAAAGACAGTAACTTATTAACTGCATCAAAATATTTATCAAATATGTTTGAAGATGCAGAAAAAATATGCAAGGAACCAAAGGCAGTTGCAAACTGGTTATTATCGGATGTTTCAAGAATATTAAATGAAAAAGAATTAGAACCAGAGTCAATACCTTTTACAGCAGAGCAACTTGCAAAAATGATAATTTTAATTAATAAAGGTACAATTAGTTCTGCAATAGCTAAAAAAGTTTTAGAGGAATTATTTGAAAATCCAAAAGACCCAGAAGAAATAATACAAGAAAAGGGCTGGATTCAAATTTCAGATGAGGGAGCAATAAAGGAAGTAGTATTAAAAATACTAGAGGCAAACCCTCAATCTATTGCCGATTACAAAGCAGGAAAAGATAGAGCATTAGGATTTTTAGTAGGCCAGGCTATGAAGGAGACAAAGGGAAAAGCAAACCCTCAAATGCTTAATAAGATGTTTTTGGAAGAATTAAAATAATAACTAAACTAATAGGGACGGGGTTAAATAGTTTAATGGAATTAAACTATTTAACCCCGTCCCTATTAGTTTAGTTAGTTTAGTTTAGCTCTTTTTTCAATTTATCAAACCCAATTCCACAAATAATAAACGTTATGCAAAACATTAAGCTAGATTTAAATAATGAATAACCTATGTAAAATAATATGGGGGTACTATAAATAAAATTATATATAAATAATATGGAAACTGAAAATAAGCAAAATATAAAGCAAAAGGTCAAACCAAGTTTTACTAATTTAAATACATTTTTGTCAAGATGTTTAATTGAACTTAAAAAATTATTAATAATATTCTTCATAAAATCCCAGCTTTCTATAAAACGATATAACTATATATTAATATTAACATAAAATACAACTAAAAATCAAAGGTAATTGTTGGTAAACAAGGTAGTAAAGGTGATTATTAATAAAGAGTGCCAAAAAATAATTGTTGGAAAAATTAATTAGAAAGTTGTAAAAATAGCGCTAATTGGGGGCAAATGGGTAGATTTTTTAAAATATATGTGGTATAATATTAACATTACACAATAAAAAATCTTCCCTGTAGGGAAGAGAAAGGAGAAAAGGATGCGTGAAGAAAAAATGAAATGCAATCGGATAAAACTTCTTGGAGTTACTGTGGGGGTGATGATTGTTTTGATGATTGTATTCATTGGTAACACGTCAACAAGGGATTACTGCAGTTTCTTTGGTTATGCATCTTTAACATTGTTTATTACAATGGTAATTGCAGATGTATGGCTAAATGAAACATCGATGGAGGCCTTCGATATGCCGGCATCTCATTTGAAAGATTCTCCGATTAATGTTGCTATTCAGCCTATTTTTGTTATGTGCTTTGTAATTTTTTGCATTTTAAAGGCTGTAGCAATAGTATTCAAATAACAATAAAAGTGAGGATGCCAACCGGCATCCTCATTTTCAGTGCGACAGGCATGCCGTTTAGCTAATCGGTGAAAGTCCGTATTGGAGGTTCATATCGCCAACCAATTAGAGAAAC
>CANQRI010000021.1 GCA_947626235.1 uncultured Clostridia bacterium
GATTATTGAAATTACCTGCTAAATTTACTATTACATTTACTAATGTTGGTGCTGCAAATATAATAAATGCACCTACTAAATATGGTATCATTGATTTCTTGTATTCAGCTTTTTCTGAAGCACTACCCATCATATATTTAATACCTAATACTAATAAAATTACAACTGCTACTACAACTGCTACTATATTTACTATACTTATAATTGTTTTAGCTATATTTTCTATTCCTCCTGTTTCTACAGAAGTAGTTTCTCCGCTTGTTATTACTCCTAATATATCATTAACACTTGTTGTTGCATTAGCTGTTGTACTTACTAACATTACTAACATTACTGCTATTAACATTATTGAAAGTATTTTAATAGTTTTTTTCATTTTTTATCCTCCCTTTATTATTTTTTATAATTAATTTCTCATGTTATGAGAATATTAATAACTTTGTTATAAAAATTTACTCTAAATTTGATAATAGAGTTACTACGACTCTCCAAATTATGTAGCCACCAAATACTATTATACACCCTGCAACAAATGGAATTGCAACTTGCTTTACTTGTGCTTTTTCTGATACAGAACCTGTCATAAATTTTATTCCTAATGCTACCGATACTATTGCTGCTACTACAACTCCTACTATTAATAAAGTATTAGCTATTATATTTGATGCATTTTTAGTTGCACTTTGATTTATTGGAGAACCTACTGCTGAATTTAGAAATTTTTCTGCCCCCTCAACTGCACCAGGTGTAGAATCTGTTGAATAATGCTCTGTTTCATCATCTGGTTCAGCTTTTGCTAAATTAGGTAACATTATAATTAATAAAACTAAAACTAAAGTAAATATAATTTTTAAAGTTTTATTTCTCATACAAATGCCCCCTTTTTAGTATTCTTATTTTATTATACTATAAAAAAAACCTTTTTTCAACATTTATTTTCATTTTTTTGTTATAAATGTTTAATTTTTCAATATTCTTTTGACCTATTATACATAATTTAACTTTATTTTACTTTATATTTTTTGAAATTAAATCATATATTATTCCAACAAGTTGTGGGCCTACAATTAATACAAATGCTCCAATTAAAAATGGTATCATTGATTTTTTGTATTCTGCCCTTTCTGATGCTCCACCTGCCATATACTTTAAGCCTAATGCTATTAGCATAATTACGGCTACTGCTACACCTACAATTTTTAATGCAGCTATTATTACTTGTCCTATTTCTTGTAATTTTTCTGCATCTTCTGACTCTCCAGTTGGTCTATATACATCTGGATTATTTATTGGATCGTCTGATATTTCATTATATCTTGTTTTGCTATCTCCCATAACTACTGTTCCTGAAATTGTTTTGTCTTTTTCCGCTTTTTCTGCTTCTCTTTGAGCATTAGTTTCAGCTTGAGTTCCATTTTCAGTTGACATTTCGCTTTGTGTTAAACTGTCAATACCATTTTCTACTGCTTCCAGTTGGGCAAGCAATACATCCCTATTATAACTAAAATTAGGGAATCCATTATCTTCGCAATTTTCTATCTTTTCTATATTTTCCTCTGCTTGCTCTAACAAATCTTCTTTACGTTCTGCTGTAATTCCTTTGTATTTATTTCTTACTGCAATTTCTAAATCTTCCAAAGTTATTTCTTCATACTGCAAACTTAATGTCGCACATCCAGATTTTTCTGCAATCCATGCTCTAACAGTAAAAAATACTGATGGCTCCTTATCTGGATTTGTATTTCCACTTTCTGGTTCTGCATCTTTGTATATGCTATCAAGTCTACTATACTCCTTTTTTATTGCCTCGCATGCATTAAAAAGTCCTACGTATAACTTTCCTTCATCAGTATCTTTTATTGAATTCCATTCTTCTGCAAATCTCCCATCATCCATTAGTTGACTTATTTTTGATTGAAGTTTATTTACATCATCTATATTTTGTTTAAAATAATTATAAGAATTTATTTCATAGTCTTCGTCTTTCACTATAGGTAGTTCCATTTCTGTTATAAGGTCATCAACTGAATAGCTTGTTCCTTTTTTACTTATTTGACCATATTCTATCATTTTTTGTTCATAAGTAACTTTAGGTGCATTGCTAAAATAACCAAAGAAATATAATACTACTTCGTCTTCTTCCTGTATTGACTCTCTTAAAGATACATTTGCTGCATATAACAAATTAGTATGCATTAAAATTATAATTGCTATAATAAAAATAGTTATTAATATCCCCAATTTCTTTTTCATATTACAATCCCTTTCTTTCTACTTTCTGGTAAAGTACTGTAACCATATTATTTTTACCATCTATTATAATTAATTATAGCATATATATCGCCTTGCTTCAACATTTTTCGCATCAAAAAAATAATATACCTAATCTAGGTATATTATTTTTTAATCTATATCATTATCATCTTGTGTACTTTATTGGAAGGCTTTTTCTTCGTTACTTTCTCCATTTTATAATACTTTGCAATTAGTTCATCTAGTTCTATACTAAGCTTATATGTTATTGTGTAATCCTCCCCATTGATTATACTTTGGTTTAATTTCTCCCTTAATTCACAAATTTCATCATTTAACATATAACCACTCTCCTTTTTCGTGCAATTGCATTGTGTTTTTATTTAAGATACCATATTTTTACATTTTAGTCAATAAAAAAACACCATTTTTCAGGCGTTTTTTTGATTTTTCGTATTACATTTTTTTACATTTTTTACACTTTTTCGACATTATTTATTACTTTGGATTAATTATTGACATTATCTCATTTTTTTCATCAAAAACTTCTGTTAATACTTGTTTTGTGTATTCTGGAGTTACTGTATCATATTGCTCTATATAGTCAAATGCATTTAATCCTTTGAAGTAATCTGCTAAAAACATTCTAGCAATGTCACCCACATTGTTGTATTCACATACATAATCTCCATATACCTTTTTCTTAATTCTATTGAAATGATTTTCATCAAAATTTTCTTTATATTCTTTTATTGTTTTGTTAAATTCGTCTTGAAATTTTTGTGGGTCATTTGCTTGCCCTGATATTAATATATGTGCATATAAATCTGTAAATTCATAATCTAAATCTGGTTGCGATAGAAGATTTCCTTCATCATACATTTTTTTATATAATTTTGAACTTTTGCCACATAACATATTTAATAATATTTCTATTGCGATATGTTTTTTTATTGCTTCTTCTGAAGATTGTGCCTTATTTATGTCTTTAAAGCCAATCATAAATAGTGGTTTACTTACTTCCATTTCAGTTTCTTTGTGCTTTTTATTTATTTCTACTTCTCTTTCTGGATAAAATCTCTTTATTTCTCCATGA
Source organism: uncultured Clostridia bacterium (assembly GCA_947626235.1). GTDB lineage: Bacteria > Bacillota > Clostridia > TANB77 > CAG-508 > UMGS1663. Next base: position 3,350 of record CANQRI010000021.1, read on the forward strand.
ACTTCTTTTGGTATTAATCTGCTTTTTATTTCTTCTAATATTTCTTCTGGTTTAAAATCTCCACTTACTACTAAAACCATATTTGCTGGATTATAAAATGTATTATAGCATTTATATAATAGTTCTTTGTTTATGCCACTTATAGATTCTACAGAACCTGCAACATCTATTTTTATTGGATTTTCTTTATATAAACAATCTAATGCATTCATATATAATTGCCAACTTGGATCATCATCATACATTTTAATTTCTTGGGCTATTATTCCTTTTTCTTTTTCAACATTTTCATCTGTATAATATGGATTTTGTACATAATCCATAAGTTCGTCTAATGCCTCGTAGAAGTTATCTGTACTTTCAAATAAATATGCTGTATGGTCATTTGTTGTATATGCGTTTGCATCAACACCTAATGCCATTAATGTATCTAAACTATTTATACCACTTTTTTGTTCAAACATTTTATGCTCTAAAAAATGAGCAATTCCATCAGGTACAACTACTTCTTCATTTGTATCTGGCTCTATAAATTTATAATCTATTGAACCAAAATGCGTACCCCATATTACATATTTCTTTTTAGTTCCTTGTTTTGGAACAATTATTATAGTTAGACCACTTTCTAACTTTTCTATATAGGCTTTTTCTTTTATCTTTGAACTTTCTATTATTTTCATATCTAATTCCTTTCCTAGACGCAAAACATTCTTACACATTTATTAGTCTTTTAAAAAGTATATTGTATTAATTTGAATAGTTTTTGCAAGTTCTAATATCTGCTCTTTGTTTACTTCTTGAATTTTTTCTTTATATTCATTTATTGATATATTCGTTTTTCCTAACTCTTGTCCTAAATAATATGTTATTTCTGTATCTTGTTCTTCATCTATTGAATCTATTGATGATATTAATAACTTCTTTGCATTTTCTATATCTTCATCATTAAAATTGCCATTTTTCATATCTTCTAACTGCTGTTTTATTATTTCTATTGCTTTATCATAATTTGATATTTCTATGCCTGCTCTTATTATTATGTTTTTCTTTCTTTTTATATAACTTGAACTACATGTATATGCTAAGCTTGCCTTTTCTCTTACATTTTGGAACAATTTTGAATTTGAGCCTCCACCAAGTATTGTATTGTATACACTGCCTACATAATAAACGTCTTTTTGATCTGATAAAATGTCCAAACCTATAACAATTTTCCCTTGCGCTATTTGCATACTTTCTTCGATATATTTTGGTTCTTCTATTTTTTCCTTTGTAATATCACTTTCTATATCTTCTGGAGTTCTAGCATTTAATTTCTTTATTTGTTCATTGTTTTGTATTATATCTATAACATTGTTTAATGAGGCTCCGGATACAAAAATATCTATTTTACAATTTTTTATTAAGTCTATATAATGATTATACAAATCTTGTGAAGAAATTTTTTCTATATCTTCTATATATCCATATTTGTATAGCCCATAAGGCTTATTTTTATACATTTCTTCAATACATCTTTCTAATGAATATGAAGCTTTATTGTCTATTTTTGATTCTATAATTTGCTTTAAATTTTGCTTTTCTCCTTGTACATATTCTTCTTTGAATTTACCATTTTCTACTAACGGATTAAAAATTATATCAAATAATATATCCAATGACTCCTTTAGTAAATTTTCTTTTTCTGGTAAAAATTCATCATTTATTGCTTCTAAATAAAATTTTAAAGTATGACTATCTCCTGTTTTTTCTATGCCACAGTCAAAATTTGCACCATACATTTCTTCTAACTTTTCACTTATTTGTTGGCTAGATGGCATATTGTTTGTTCCTCTTCTTAATACAGCTGTTATTAATGCGTTCTTTGTTATTGTTTCTCTTTTTAATGGTACACTTAAAAAAACTGCAAATAAATTCGTTTTGAATTTGTTTGTATCTATTTGATGTACTTTTATTCCCTGCTTTATTTCCTTTGCATTATCCATTTATAATTCATCCTTCCTTTACTATTTATATATGTTTATTTTAGTAATTTTATCTATTTTTGTTAAATTATTTTTCTTATATTATTTTCAAATGGTCGTTTTTTATACTTGCATTTACGATATTTCATATTCTCCTACAATTTATATTTTTCCTATTTTACTATTATTTATTTAAAAAAACAAGATATTTTTCATACTTCCTTGCATATATATTTATTTAAATAAGACCTTGTAATGGAGGTAAGTTTGAGAAAGCTTAAAATTTTTATATTTAATGGTGTTTTACTTACTATAACATCTCTTGTTATGCAAACAATAGGTGTTTCTTTTAATGTGTACATTTCTAATAAAATTGGAAGTACGGCTATTGGTGTATATCAACTTATAATGTCTATATACATGTTTTCTATTACTCTTGCCTCTTCTGGAATGAATTTAGCAATTACAAAAATTGTGGCAGAAGAAGCACATTGTGCTAAAACTATAAAAAAAATTGTAAAAAAAGGGCTAACTTTTAGCTTTATTTTTGGTTTTACTACATGCTGTTTTTTATATATTTTTTCTACCTACATAGCAAAAAATCTTTTGCATGCACAAATTTCAAATATTCCTCTTAAAATTTTAGCTTTTAGCTTGCCTTTTCTTTCTATGTCTTCTTGTATTAATGGATATTTTTCTGCTTTGCGAAATGTTAAGAAGTCTGCTTTTGCACAGGTTTTTGAGCAAGTTTTGAAAATTCTTATTATTACTTTTTTAATTAATTATTTTATGCCAGATGGTTTAGAGTTTGCCTGTATTTCCCTTGTATTAGGTACTACTGTTTCTGAAATATGCTCTTTTATTTTACTTTTAATTTTTTATATTGCTGATACGAAAAAATTTTCTACTGCTAATAATGGTAATTCTTCTTCGAAACAACTAGGGAAAAAAATTTTAAAAGTTTCTACTCCTATTGCTCTTACATCTTATATTCGTTCTGGTCTTTCTACTTTTAAGCAATTAATTGTCCCTATACAGCTAGAAAAATCTGGTGTTTCATGCGACTATGCACTTTCTAGGTATGGTATGATAAGTGGAATGGTTATGCCTTTAATTATGTTTCCATGTAGTCTTATGGGTTCTTTTAGCATGTTACTTATTCCTGAATTTTCATATTTGCACGTTGAAGATAATTATAAGAAAATTAATTTTATTCTAAATAAAATTTTTAAAATTTGTTTTATATTTTCATTTTTAATTATGGGAATTTTTTGGTGTTTTTCTGAAGAGTTAAGCACTTTAATTTATAGCGAAACTGAAATAATTAAATATGTAAAGCTACTATCTCCACTTATTGTTTTTATGTATGTAGATAATATTGTTGACAGCATTTTAAAAGGTCTTGATAAACAAGTTTCGGTTATGCTTATAAATATTTTAGATTTATTTGTAAGTATTAGTTTTATTGCTATTTTATTACCTATCTTTGGCGTTATGGGTTACATTATTGTTTTGTATATTAGTGAAATTTTAAATGCCTTTTGTAGTTTATTTAAATTAATAAAAGTAACACATTTTAAATTTGATTTTAAAAATTGGATTTTAAAACCTTTTATTTGTGTTACTTTTTTAAACATTGTTTTTAAATTTCTTTGCCCTAACATAATTTCTTCTACAGATGAAGTTATTTTTGCTATTGCTATTTTTGCAGGTTTTTATTTCGTATTGCTTACATTAAGCTCTGCAATTATAAAAGAAGATGTAAAATATTTTAGATGTTAACCCTTTTATATATTATTTCATTTCTCATATCTATTGATAATGGATGTATTGCTTTTCCTTGTTTAATTGATTTCATTAAATTAAAATTTACTATTTGCATTATTGCTTTATCTAAATCTTCGCTAGCAAGTTCACGCAATCTTTCTACTCCTTTATATGTCCTACCATCTTCTATTTTATCTGCTACATAAATTATCTTTTCTAGCATACTCATGCCTGCTCTTCCTGTTGTATGGTAGTGCACTGCATTTTGCATGTCTTCTGTAAAATTAAATTTTTCTTTGCACATATGTGCCCCTATTTTTGCATGCAATACTGCTACTACTTTTATATCATCTTCCTCTAATTCTATATGATTATTGCTTGCATATTCTTTATATTGTTCTAAAGACATTTCTTTTGCCATATCATGCAATAAACCTACTAATTTAGCTTTTTCTACATCTACATTATAAATTCTAGCTAATTCCTCTGCTTTTCTCATTACTCCTATACTGTGCTTATATCTTCTTTCTGACAAATTTTCCTTTAAATATTCCATCATTTCTACTATATTTTGCATTTTTTCCTCCATTTTTTTATGTTTTTCTACATTCTACCATGTTATTCAATTTTTGGCAATTATAAAATATTAATATATTATTTATTTAGTAACATTTTGTGGGGACCAGCAAATTATAGATTGTTAACAAATTTTATGTACATAAAATTTGTTTTACAATCTGTTATGTAGCTGGGAGTTACTAAATAAATAATATATTAATATTTTGTCAAGTATATTTTTTTGCTATGCAGTGCACACTATTCTAAATTTTATCTTGTTTTTTGTATGTTTTTATTATATAATGTGGCAAAGAAAAGAGAGGTGTATTATGGAAAAAATTGCAATAATTTCAGATATTCACGGAAATCTTACAGCTTTAAATGCTGTACTTAAAGATATAGAACAAAGAGAAATCTCTAAAATTTATTGTTTAGGTGATATTATAGTAAAATGCCCTGAACCTGCAGAAGTTATAGATATTTTAAAAGATAAATGTGAAGTAATTCTAAAAGGGAATTGTGATGAAGTTGTTGCAAGGCCTGGAGTAGAAGCTGGTAGATTTTGGAGCAGAGACAAAATAGGTGAAGAAAGAGCTAATTTTATCAATAATTTACCTATATCTACCGAATTCTATATGAGTGGACATTTAGTTAGGCTTTTTCATGCCTCACCTTTTAGTTTAGAGCATATTTTTAACCCTATGTATCCTAATATTGATACTGCATACCATAATAAATTAATCACTAACCCTGAAGATATGTTTCTAAATACTGCTTTTTTAGGCAAAACTGACAAAGACCCTATTCCAGACATTGTAGGATATGGTCACTTGCATACACCTAATATTGTTAGGTTTAAAAATAAAACTATTTTTAATACTGGAAGTGTTGGCATTCCAACAGAAATGTCTAACACAAATGTTGATGATGCAACAAATAAATTTTCAACACTTTCTTCTTATATGATTTTAGAAGGTAACCTTAACTCTCGAGATATTGCTTCTATTTCTTTTACTTTAGTTAGGCTTCCTTATAATGTTGAAGAAGAAATTAAAAATTTAGAAAATTGTGACATGCCTAATAAAGATATTATTATCAAAACACTAAAAACTGCAGTGCACTAGGCTTTTACAGAACTATTACTTTAGAATTTTGAAATTTAATTAAATTATAGTTAACTAACTTATACATTTTTCATAATATATAATAAATTATTAAATATTGGAGTCGAGATTTATGGATAATTATACTAAAGCTAAAGATCTGCTCGCGAAGTATAAGCAGGAGCATTTATTTAGATTTTATGATGAACTTAATAACGAAGAAAAACAATTTTTAATTAATCAAATTTGTACACTTGATTTTGAGCAAATATTTCATTTATATGAAGCTTCTAAAATAGATGAAGCTATTCCTTCAAATTTAATAGAACCTCTTCCTTATTTAGAAAAAGAAAAACTTTCAAAAAGCGATACTTCTTTTTTAGAAAATATAGGCAAAAACATTATTAAAAGTGGAAAATACGCTGTTGTTACTATGGCAGGCGGTCAGGGCTCTAGGCTAGGATTTAAAGGACCAAAAGGTACTTTTAAATTAGACATTCCGCCTAAAAAATCTCTTTTTGAAATTACATGTGATTATTTAAAAAAAGCAAATGAACAGTATAATATAACTATTAATTGGTACATAATGACTAGTATATACAACGATAAGCAAACTAAAACTTTTTTCGAAAATGAAAATTATTTTAATTACCCTAAAGAGAATATTACTTTCTTTGCACAATCTGAACTTCCTGTAATTGATATTTCTGGAAATCTTATTTTAGAAGAAACTTATAAAATAAAAGAAGGCTCTAATGGAAACGGTGATGTTTTTAGAGCAATGGATAGCAATAATATTATAGCTGACCTTAAAAAGAAGGGCATTAATTGGGTATTTTTCAGTGGTGTGGACAATGTTCTTTTGGAAATTGTGGACCCGCTTCTTCTTGGTGTTACTATAAGCCAGAACTGCAAAGTTGGCTCTAAAACTCTTTTTAAAGAATTTGCTCATTCTAAAGACTGGGTTTTCGCTAAAAAGAATGGTAAACCTGCTATTATAGATAGCTGTAATCTTAATGAAGATATGATAAATGCAAAAGATGAGAATGGAAATTATTTATATAGAGATATTAACATGCTTGCTCACTTATTTAATATTTCAGCTATTGAACTTTTAGCTAAAAAGAGTCTGCCATATCATAGGGCATTTAAGAAAAATACTTTTGTTAACGAAGAAGGTATGAAGCAAGTTCCAGATTCTCCAAATAGCTTTAAATTTGAAAATTTTATATTTGATGCTTTTGAATTCTTTGATAATATTTCTTTACTTAGAGTTAAAGAGGAAGATGAATTTGCTCCTATTAAAGATTTTAATGGAATCCATAACCCTGAAATTGCATTAAATATGTATAAAAATAAATTTAGAAAATGAGAAATAAATAATTTTGTAAAAAAGGAAATTTCACATATGAAATTTCCTTTTTAGTTCTTCTTTTATTGCACCTTTACATAGTATTAAGCATAATACAAAATTTACTACTGATATTCCAACTGATATTATTCCTAAAGTTTTGTCTTCTACTAATCTTTCTGAAATTAAAATAACTGGTGTAAGGCTTATAATGCAAAGTATTAGCTGAAATATAGCATATCTTATATATTTTTTTCTGCTTATTATTGTAAGTATGAGCATTATTATATTTGCGGTCATTATTATTATTGGTATTGCTATATTTAAAGACCACTTTTCAAAGCCCAAAATATAATCTATATACACCAAAAGTGTTGATATTGCTACTGTTTGCAGAAGTACATGTGCTGCTATATTTACATTTTTATTTATAGCATATAATACTGTTACCCAAATGTATATTATACATGCTATGCTTAACGCTGCCCAATGTGAATTGGGACTTGTTAACTTATTTATTATATATAGTAAAATTGATACAAGTACTGAAACTGCAATGAATATTTTTACTGTTTTTCGACTACTTTTCACATTAATCATTTTAGGATATAACATTTAAAACACCATTACTTTCTATATTATTTAATATCATCTAGCCCACATTATGCTTATTTTTTACTCAATGCTATCTATGACACCATTACTTTCTACATGTACATCTATTCCTTGTTGTTTTATAAATTCATAAAATTTCTTTTCTATTCTGTTATCATCTATTATTGATGTAAACGTAAAAGTAAGTTTGTCTTCATAGCTACATGCCGAACATTTTATTTTCTCAACTGGCTCTGGAGCTAGTAAAAAGAAAAAGTTATCAATATATTTTCTATATTTACCTATAATACCTATTCTTCCCACATTTGAAAAGGTTGTTGTTGTATATTTCCTTATTTCTATATACCCTAACCTAACTACTATTTTCTTTATAAAAAGTGGAATTCCCTTTATAAACGGATTATTTCCTATTTTTACATTCGCTGACATAGTTCTTATAATTTCTTCTTGTGATAATTTTTTTGCAAAATCTTCTTTTACAAATTCTAATATTTTTTCAAATGTATTTAAATTATCTTTTTCAAGTTCTGCCTCTACAGTTAAATAAGAAAAAAAGTTTGAAAGTGTAATTGAATTAAAATATTTTTTCAAATTTACTGGTATACATACTTTTACTGGCTTTTTACCTTTATTTTCTTTATAATTTTCCTCATATATACAGTATATATATACCGCTGTTAAATACTGAGTTACTGTAGCACCTTTACTTTTACATATTTCTCTTAATTTTTCTACATTCATTATTTCATGTATTGCTGATATTGCACCCAATGGTATTTTCTTGCCTTTTAGAATATATGCCTTTTTACTTGAGGCATTAGATTTTGCTTTTTTATTATAATTTTTTATATAGCTATCTTCTGTATTGTATTCTATCTTCCTTGATGTTCTTAACTCTTCCTCAAATTCGTTTTTATGCTTTAACTCAATATATTGATAAATTATCTCTTTAAAAAATGTTGCTCCGCTATTGCCATCTGTTAATGAATGGAATATATCTATATTAATTTTTTTGTCAAAATATGTTACTTTAAATAAATAATTGTTATTAGTTAGTGGATCTATATATTTGCATGGATAATTTTGCTCCTTTTCTATTATAGGAGGTTTGGGATTATGCTCTAAATAGTACCAAAACATGCCTGTTTTCATTCTTACTTTAAATGATATGTACACATTTAAAGCATTTTCGACTGCTTTTTGCAAAATTTCTGGCTCTATTTCTTCTTTTAATACTGCTGATATTCTGAAAACTGTGCTATATTTTTTCCCTGTAGATACTGGAAATATTTTAGCAGAGTTATCTAATCTACGCCAGTATAGATTTTCCTTTTTCTCTTCGTTTTTCTTCTTATTTTTCTTATTTATTTTATTTTCATTATTAGTTTTATTTTCATTTTCCTGCATTTGCACCTTCCCTTTCTACCACTTCATTTATTAAGTTTTCATATGCCTTTCCATTATCTAAATTATCTTTGTTTTCTCTATCTAATATCCAAATATGTGGCATTTTATCATATTCTCTTATATCTAACTGAATTAAATTTTTACTATTATTTTCATTACCATCATTCTTACTAGTTCCTTCGGTACTTTTATTTTCTTCGTCATTATTATTTTCTTCAATATTTTTTGTTGCTCCGGCACTTGATGTTAATTCTTCGTTTAGCTTTTGCACTCTTTCTTCTAAAATATGCACATCTGGATTTAATATATCATATGTACCTGTATATATAATTATTTTACCTAAATTTTCTAATGGTCCATCAACTGGATTTACCAAATATGAATTTTCATTATTTCCCATATATGCTATTCCTGCTATTTGCAAAGCCTCTTTATTTAGCTGTTTATCATTTTCTTCTACTTCTGAAATTTTAGGATTTTCTAATCTTACATCAAGCCATGGTGATATTAAAATTGTTTTACTAGGTTGCACGATTTTCTCTTCTCCTATTTTTTCACATAATGCAAGTGCCATTCCACCACCTGCTGAATCTCCCATTAATATTAAATTTTTGCTATCTATTTTCTCTAAAATTTCCCTATATAGTGGTTCTATCATTCCAAATACATCTTTATAATCATATTTCGGCGTTAACGGATAATCTGGTACTATAATCGTAGCATTTGTATCTATTGCTAAATCTTGCAAAAATCCCCAATGCTCATCTGAAACTCCTGCCATGTATGATCCACCATGAAAATATAATATGTATTTTGAAGAATTAACAGCATCTTTTGAAGTTATAATGAACACTTTTCTTCCTTTATACTTTTCTTCTCTCACATTGCACATTTGCCTTATTTCTTCTGTAGGCATAGATTCTATGTCTGTTACAAATAAGTATACTACTGATGCTATTAATGATAATACAAATATTGAAAAAATAACTATAATTATTCTAGCTTTAGATTTCAATTTTTTCTCTCCTCTTTGCTAAACTATTAGGGACGGGGTTAAATAGTTTAACACTAATTTAATTTATAGCAAAACAATTGACGTGTTTAACTATTTAGTTGTTAACCTCTTAATGTGTTAAACTATTTAACCCCGTCCCTAATAGTTTAGCTATTTTAATTGTTTTCTTATTTGCTTATAATTTGGCATATAATTTTCTACCATTTGCCAAAATTCTTTTGAGTGATTCATATATTTTAAATGCGTAAGTTCATGTAATACCACATATTCTATTGTTTGCCTATCAAATTTTGCTAAATTTGAGCTAATTGTTATATTTTTATTTGAAGAACAACTTCCCCATGCAGTATTTATTTTTCGTATTCTCCATTTTTCTGGGTTAAGTCCAGTAAGCATTTCATATTTTTGCATTGCTAGTTTTGTTTCTTCAAATACAACTTTTGTATATATTGCATCTTTTATTCTAGTTTTTAATTGTGTACTTATTTCCTTATTTTCAAACTGACTAGGTAATGATATTTCTACTTCATTTGTAACATTAACGTCTATTTTATTTATCTGTTTATATTCAATCTTTACATCATATTCATTTCCTAATATTTCCATTTTTTCTAAATTTCCTGCTTGTTTCTCTTTTTCGTATTCTGCCAATTTTTTACTTATCCATGCTGATTTTTTATATATAACTTCTTCTATGTATTTTTTAGATACCCTTGGCGAACACTTTACTATTACCTGTCCATCTTTTACTCTTATGTATATATTCTTTATTTTTGCTTCTTCTATTTTATATGGTATTGTTATATTTTCTCTTTTTTTATCCATTATTTTATTTAACATCCTAACATTATTTTTTATTTTTCTTACATATTATCATATTTATTCTATTTATTCAATTATTATATAATTATTTATATTATACAAAAATAACCTTATAAAGCATTTTAATATTAAAAAAAATACTTTATAAGGTTATTTTATTATCTATATTGTTATTTATGTGATGTTTACTTTTATACTATTTATTGATTCACTGCTATTTGTTTTTGCATTTGTTCTAGTTCCTCTTCTTTTAGTTTTGTTACATCTACTATAGTTTTTATTGGTATACATTTTTTTAGCATTTCTTTGGCTATTTGCATTTTTTCTTCTGCTCTTCCTTCAATTCTTCCTTCTTTCTTTGCTGTTTGTTTAACTCCTCTTATTGCTCTTTCTCCTATTGTCATAGTTTCATCACCTTCCTTTTCATTTATATCTTCTATTATCTGTTTTATTTGCTCTTCTGTCAATATTTCAGCAAATTCATTTCTTATTAACTTTTCAATTATTTCTTTATCGCCTTTTTTCTTTTGCTTCTGTGCTATTTTTAATACTGTTTTGTATATTTCTTTGTCTTTTAATTTCTCTACTCCTAATATATTTTCTAGTAAACTTGTTGACTTTAATAGTTCTTCCGCATTTAGCTCATTTATATCTATTACATAATAACTGTGCCTTAACCCTACCACTTTGGCTCCTTCATATTCTTTTAATGCATTCCATTTACCTTTCCCTGTATATAGCACTATTGGTATTACTATAGATAACTTTGTTTTTCCATCTTTATTATCTTTTGTATCTGTTATTATTCTTTCACAATATTCTTTTGTTCTGCATAACATTTTATTATTCACTGTTGATTGATGTTCTATTAATATATAGACATTTGTATTTTTTATTCTATATACTATATCTGCCTCTCTATATTCATAATTCTCTGTTACAAATTTTGTATTGCACTTTTCTATTTCTACATTTGATAGTTTTTCTCCTATCGGAATAATTTTTCGAAGTATTGCTAACACTTCTCCTTTGTTGCTTAATAAAAGCCTATAAGTTTTGTCATGTACATTTTGCACCATTTTTTCTTTCTCCTTTCATTTTAGTTTATTTTCTTGTTTTTATCAAGTTTGATTTATTGGTTTATTATATTATAAGCATTTATCACCTCTCTTTTTCTTCACTTTTCTCCATTTTTTGGATTTTTTTAGACTTATAAATTTCTTGAAGTTTTGATTTTAAGCAATTTTAATTCTTAACTTGTTTCAAAATTATCTTTGATTTTTAAAAATACTGATTTAAAATTTAATTTTTAATATGTAATTATTAAAGTTTAATTTCTTAATATTTAATCTTATAAATTCTGATATTTTAAAATCATCTTTTATAGATTTTGTATTAAAAGTTATATCATGTTTTTATACTTATGTCAACAAAAACTTTCCGTCAATTTTCGCTATTTTTCGGCAATTGCATTTACTTTACAAAATTGCATTTAACTTTTCAATTGACGATCATTTTTCGGCATATTTTTTATACTACATATTTTTTTACATCACATAAAAGAACAGACATTGATACTCGTCTTTTTCGAATATCAACGTCTGTCCCTAAATTCCGGAATTTTAGAACCGTCCCTAAACTTCCTCTACTTCTTCTACTTCTTGTGTGCTTATTTGTGTATTTTTATATTTTGCAAGACCTGTTCCAGCAGGTATTAATTTACCAATGATAACGTTTTCTTTTAAGCCTATAAGTTCGTCTACTTTGCCTTTTATTGCAGCTTCGGTAAGAACTCTTGTTGTTTCTTGGAATGATGCTGCTGATAAGAAGCTGTCTGTTGCAAGTGAGGCTTTTGTTATTCCTAAAAGTACTCTCTTGCCTGTTGCTGGACGTTTGCCTTCTGCTTTTGCTTTTTCGTTTATGTCTTCGAATTCATACATGTCTACTAATGAGCCTGCAAACATTGGTGTTTCACCATTGTCTTCTACTCTTACTTTCTTAAGCATTTGTCTTCCTATTACTTCAATGTGTTTATCGTTGATGTCAACACCTTGGTTTCTATATACTTTTTGTACTTCTTGTACTAGGTAATTGTAAACGCCATCTGTTCCCTTTATTAATAGTAATTCATTTGGATTTATTGAACCTTCTGTGATAGGTTCTCCGGCTTTTAGTTCATCTCCGTCTTTTACTCTTAATTTTGAACCGAATGGTATTACATATGTTTTGCTATCGTCTTTTGATGTTACTATTACTTCTTTTCTCTTCTTTTCGTCAGATACTTTGACTGTTCCGTCTATTTCAGATATAATTGCAACGCCCTTTGGCTTTCTAGCTTCAAATAATTCCTCGACTCTAGGAAGACCTTGTGTGATGTCGGCAACACCAGCAACACCACCAGAGTGAATTGTTCTCATTGTAAGCTGTGTACCTGGCTCACCTATTGATTGAGCAGCTATTATTCCTACAGCTTCACCTATGTTTACTCTTTCACGACTTGCTAATCCCATTCCATAACATTTTGAACATACACCGTTTTTTGTTCTACAACCAAACACACTACGTACTTTTACGCTTTCTATTCCGGCTGCTACTATTCTATCTGCAATTTTGTCGTTAATTAATGTTTCTGTATCTACTATTACTTCGTTTGTATTTGGATCGATTATATCATCTAATGGATATCTTCCTATTATTCTTTCTTGTAATGTTTCTATTACTTGGTTTCCATCTTTTATTGCCATTAATTCTATTCCTTCATGTGAGCCACAGTCGTCTTCTCTTACTATAATATCTTGTGATACGTCTACTAACCTTCTTGTTAAGTAACCAGAGTCTGCTGTTCTTAAGGCTGTATCTGAAAGTCCTTTACGAGCACCATGGGCTGATATAAAGTATTCAAGTGCATCTAGACCTTCACGGAATGAAGATTTAATTGGTATTTCAACTGTTTTACCTGTTGTACTAGCCATAAGTCCTCTCATTCCTGCTATTTGCTTTAATTGGTCTAAGTTACCACGAGCTCCAGAGTCTGACATCATAAATACTGGGTTTAATTGTGTAAAGTTTGCTTTCATGGCATCTCTTACGTCGTTTGTAGCTTTTTCCCATATTTTTATTACAGATTGATATCTCTCGTCTTCTGTTATTAAACCACGTCTGTATTGTTTTAATACGTTTTCTACCTCTTGTGATGCTGCATCTAATATTGCTTGCTTTTCTTGTGGTACTTTAACGTCGTCTATTGAGACTGTTATACCACCTGTTGTTGAATATTTGAAACCTGTAGATTTAATGTAGTCTAATAATTCTGCTGATCTACTTAATCCATACACATTAATACATTTTTCGACAATTTTCCCTAATTGTTTCTTATTTACGACAAAATTTATTTCTGGTTCGAATTCATTTTCTGGATTGCTTCTATCAACAAATCCTAAGTTTTGTGGTATTCCTTTATTGTATATAATTCTTCCTACTGTTGTTTGTACTTTTTTATGTCTTTCTGTGCCATCTTCATCTTTTTTACTCATTCTTACAAATATTTTTGCATGCATTCCCACTTCTTTGTTTTCGTAAGCTATTACTGCTTCCTCTGGAGATGAAAAATAATTGCCTTCTCCCTTTTCTCCTTCAACTTCCATTGTTAAGTAATAACTTCCTAAAATCATATCTTGCGTAGGTACTGTAACTGGCTTACCATCTTGTGGTTTTAATAAGTTATTTACAGATAGCATTAAATACCTTGCTTCTGCTTGAGCTTCTGGTGATAATGGAACGTGAACTGCCATTTGGTCACCGTCGAAGTCTGCGTTAAATGCTGTACAAACTAATGGGTGTAATTTTATAGCTCTACCTTCTACTAATACTGGCTCGAATGCTTGTATACCTAGTCTGTGTAATGTAGGAGCACGGTTTAACATTACTGGATGATCTTTTATAACATCCTCTAATATATCCCAAACTTCTGGGCGTAGTCTTTCTACCATTCTTTTTGCATTTTTTATGTTGTGTGCTATTCCTCTACCAACTAATTCTTTCATAACAAATGGTTTAAATAATTCTACAGCCATTTCTTTTGGAAGACCACATTGATATATTTTTAATTCTGGTCCTACAACTATAACTGAACGTCCTGAATAGTCAACACGTTTTCCAAGTAAGTTTTGACGGAAACGTCCTTGTTTTCCTTTTAATAAATCTGATAAAGATTTTAAAGCTCTGTTTCCTGCACCTGTTACTGGTCTACCACGTCTTGAGTTATCTATTAAAGCATCTACAGACTCTTGTAACATTCTTTTCTCATTTCTTTTTATAATTTCTGGTGCACCTAATTCTATTAATCTTTTTAATCTGTTATTTCTGTTTATAACTCTTCTGTATAAGTCATTTAAGTCTGATGTAGCAAACCTACCACCATCTAATTGTACCATTGGTCTTAATTCTGGTGGAATTACTGGAATAACGTTCATTATCATCCATTCTGGTCTGTTTCCAGATAATCTAAATGATTCTACTGTATCTAACCTTTTTACTAATTTTGCTTTCTTTTGCTCACTTGCTTTTTCAAGTTCTTTCTTTAATTTTGCTGATAGTTTGTCTAAATCTATTTCCTTTAATAATTTTTCTAGAGCTTCTGCTCCCATTTCTGCTTTAAAGCTTCCTTCTCCATATTTTTCAACCGCTTCATGATACTCTTTTTCTGATAATACTTGTGTTTTCATTAAACCTGAAGTACCTTTATCTGTAACTATATATGAAGCAAAATATACTATTTTTTCTAGATTTCTTGGAGAGATATCTAGCATTAATGCAATTCTACTAGGTATTCCTTTGAAATACCAAATATGTGCTACTGGGGCAGCAAGTTCAATGTG